>JAAZDZ010000032.1 GCA_012512545.1 Alcaligenaceae bacterium
GCCTGAATGTCAGCCTCGACACCCTGGACCCCGCGACATTCAAGGAAATCACCCGCCGCGACCGTCTGCAGGATGTTCTCGACGGCCTGGACACCGCCCACCGCGTGGGGTTTGATTCCATCAAAATCAATTGCGTGGTGCACAGCCAGAGCAACGAAGAAGACATCGCCCGCCTGCTCGATTTCACCATGACCAAGGGCTTTATTCTGCGCCTGATCGAAACCATGCCCATGGGCAACAGCGGCCGCCAGTACAAACACGTCAACCTGAACGAGATGGGCGCCCGCCTGGGCGAACGCTACGGCCTGGTATCTACCGTGGAACACCGTGGCCCCGGCCCCGCACGTTATTGGGCCACGCGCGACAACATCCCGGCCCTGGGCCTCATCACCCCGATGTCGCAGCACTTCTGCGCATCGTGCAACCGGGTGCGCCTGAGTGTCGATGGCACGCTTTACCTGTGCCTGGGCCAGGAAAACCAGATACCCCTGGGCACCGCCCTGCGCAAAGGCGCAACCGACGACGAACTGCGCCAGCTGATTCTGGCAGGCATTGCCGCCAAACCCGAGCGCCACGAATTCACAACCGCCCCAGAACGCGTCATCCGCGTCATGGCCAAGACCGGCGGCTGATTCCGCCATGCCCGCAAACCTGCCCCGCGTTTTCGGCATTGCCGGTCGTTCTGGCAGCGGCAAGACCACCCTTATAGAAGCCATGCTGCCGCAATTGGCCGCGCTGGGGCTGAGCGTGAACGTTATCAAGCACAGCCACCACGATCTCCAGCTGGAACCGCCCGGCAAGGACAGCGCCCGCTTTCGCCAGGCGGGCGCGCAGGAAGTCATGGTCGCTTCCCCCTACCGCTTCGCCATCGTGCACGAACTGCGCGGCCAGCCGGAACCGCCCCTGGCTGAACAAGTGGCCCGCTTGTCGCCTGCCGACCTCACGCTGGTGGAGGGCTTCAAGCACGAAGCCATCCCCCGCCTGGAAGTCTACCGGCCCGCCAACGGCACCGCCGCCCTGCACACTGAACCCGACAGCGGCTTCGTGGCAGTTGCCACACCTGAAGATGCGCCGCTCGATACCGCCCTGCCCCGCCTGCCGCTGGACAACCCGCAAGCCGTGGCTGAGTTTATTTGCGAGTATCTGAACATCACGGCTCGCAGGTAAAAGCCATCGACGGCATGCACCCGGCCTTTTCCTTCGAACAATTTCTGCGCGGGCTGCCCCACCGTTATCGCCTGCCTGAACTCGCGGGCGATGGCGATGCTCTGGCTTCGATGAGTTCAGAGGGCAATCGCTTCTCTGCCCGGCTGGCCATGATTCTTGAACAGGCTCGCCGGGCGCTGGCTGTCGGCGACACGCCAGGGCGGGAATTAGAGCAGGCTTTCATTGCTGCCATGGCCGGGATGATTCAGGAAGCTGCGCAGGACGATGGCGGCGACCCGGTTTTTCAGGCCATGGTACTTGAACACCACGAACCCGTCGTCAGCGAATACACGGCACTCGCCCGCCATTTTCAGCCGGACAGGCGCCGCGTTCAAGGGTTGATCAACGCGATTGCCCACCCTGAGAAACTCAAGCGGCAGCCACCCGGCCCGCTGCGCAACGCTTTGGCGCAACTGCGCAATTCCGCTGCTGCCGCCCACTGGCCTTCCCTGCCGACCGCCTTGCAGCAAGCGCTGTCCGCGCCCGCAGCCGGGGAAGATTCCGACCTTGCGAGCGCCCTGACGCAACTGCTGGCAGAACCCGCCTTGCAACGCCTGGTGCGCCTGGACACCCTGCGCGGGCACAAGCGGGTGCAGCAGTACCTGGCCCTGCGGGAACAGCAAGGCCCGCGCGCCAACAGCGAGGCCGCCGCCAGACAGGGAGCGGAAGGCCGTCGTCGTGGCATGGGGGTAGAGACATTGGCCGCGCAGGCCCTGCAAGCCCTGGCCCTGCGACTCGACCGCATGAGTAACGGCGCCACGCGCCATCAGGTCGTCACATCCATGCATGTGCCAGCCAGCCTGTCGGCAGGACACCAGGGCGCGAAAACCGAGTGGGATGTCGTCTTGCTGAAACAGGTTGCCGAAACCGCCCGCCCCATGCCGGTATTTGATGTCTGCCTGCTGTTGGAGGCCAAGGCTTCGCCCGATGCCGTGGGTACCGACCTGCCCCGCCTGCTGCGCGGCCTGCGCCTGCTGGCAGCCGCCCAACCTGGGGAAACACACGTATTCAAAGCGCGGGAGGGGGAATTCCCCGTGCGCGGCGCCTCGCTGAACGCCCTGCCCACGGAGGCCGCCCGCCTGGCGGGAACCGTGCTTTATTGCAGTGATGCGCCCGCCGACCCGCAACCACGCCTGCTGAGCGCATCGAGCCGCATGAAGCTGCTGTCAGCGCCGGAAAGCCTGGCGTTTGCGACGGCATTGCGCCAGCAGGGCGCTGCCGAGCCCCGCTGGCTGGAACCCCTGTGGCAGCAACTGCTGAGCGCTCCTGAGTGGAAAGTCGTGCTCTTCCAGACGTTTGCCATGCAACAGGCAAGAGAGCTGATGGTGCATGCGGATGACCTGCTGGCGGGCGCGGCTTGAAAATCTATTGCACTTCAAAAATGGCATCGACCTCTACCGCCGCATTGCGCGGCAGCGACGACACGCCTACAGCTGCGCGGCTGTGCTTGCCTTTGTCGCCCAGCACGGCCACCATGAGATCCGATGCGCCATTGATCACCTGGGGCTGATCGCCAAAGCCGGGGGCCGCGTTCACAAACCCGCCCAGCCGCACGCAACGCACCACGCGCGAGAGGTCATCTTCTACCGCAACGGCCAGATGGGCCAGGATATTCAGCGCGCATAACTGCGCCGCCTGCTGCCCGGTTTCGACATCAACATCGTCACCCAGCCTGCCGACATACGCGCAGCGCCCGTCTTTCAGGGGCACCTGCCCGGAGACGAAAACCTGGTTGCCGCTGCGCACCCAGGCCACATAGTTGGCCGCTGGCGATGCAGGCTCGGGCAACACATGCCCCAACGCCGCCACGCGGCCGGAAATCGTTTCAGACATGGAACCTCCTGTAAGTGGAAAACCCAACCATATCCCGATTTACGGGCGGAGGGAATGCTCAGTGCCGTGTCAGCGCCAGCCGCTCGCGGTTGTGCCCTTCGGGTAGCAGGTTCTGGAAATAACCCGGCCATTTTCCATCCGCCCTGACCAGCCGGATATCGCGCGCCGCAGTGAGGATGGCGCGTGTAGCGGCGTCATCCCTGCCCCGATAACTGAGGGAAAGCGTTGGCCGGTGGGAATCCTGCACATAATCAGGATCGAACGAAACGCGAAAGATATCCCCATACTGCGACAAATAGCCAATGGGGCGTTTGCTCCCATCCACGCCATGCAAGTACATGCGAAGGTAGCGGATGAAGGTGCTCATGATCTGCCGCGCCGAAGGATTTCATCAACGACAGAAGCTGGCGCGTCCACTCCCGTTTGCTGGGCCAGAGCCCGCCCGCCAGACTGCACGAATTGTTCGAGATCCTGACGCAGGGCGCTGGGCACCAGCATGAGTTCCATGCCCATAGCCCGCGCCATGACCTGCAGCGTGGACAAACGCGGGTCTGTCGCACCGGATTCCGCTTTTTGCACCGCCATGCGGCTAAGCCCGGCGCCTTCGGCAAGATCGGCCTGCGTCATGCCACGAGCCAGGCGAAGCCGGGCGAAATCACTCATCAAGTGGCTCATATAAGTGATCTTTTTAAATTAAAAGATCACTTATATTATCATTGTTCTGGGGCGGCACCGCCATACGCACCAACTTTATTTGCAACCTGGGCTACGGCAACCCGGAAATGGTGCACGAACGCCTGCCGCCGCGTTTCAATCCGCCAGTTTCATGCCGTCATACCCTGCCGTCACCCCTTCCGGCAGGGCGTTTTCGTTTTCCATCAGCCAGGCATCCAGCTCATGGCCGATATGGGTCAGCACCGTGCGCCGCACGGACAGGGATTGCACGGTTTCCAGGGCGCGGGTGAGGTCATTGTGATTACGCGGCGCTTGGTCGGCAGGGGGAAAGGAACAGTCCAGCACCAGCAGGTCGAACAACACCTGCTTGCCGCCAAAGCTCTTGCTCAAGCCTTCAACACGTATAGCGGATTTCATGTGCGTGTCTTCCAAAAACCGGCGAACTTTCGCCTGACTCGCAGAATGTTAGAAACCCGGCATGACCATTCCGTTAATTGATTGTGACGTTTTTATGAATGGGTGCGGAATTGATGAAGCGCTGCCTACTACAGCTGTTTACCCCCCGGCTCCTGCTGTGCCAGCAACACCCGGGTGACTTGCTCAATGTAATCGAACACCTCTGCCTGAACCGAATACTGATACTGCTTACGGCGGTTTTTGGATAATGTCCCCTTATTCGTCAGGCACATCATCACCAGATTCGACAGGTCACTGCCACGCACGTCATAGGATTCATCAACCGTTCGCATAATCGTGTCATAGCGTTCAAGAAAGGTCGTTTCCTCACGCAGCTCAACCTCCAGCGCCCGCTTCGCCATTTCCAGAGTGAACCGTACTGCAGGCGTAGCGTCCCAGAAGCGATAAATACTGGAATCACCCGTAAATTCAAATGAATACCGGCCCTGGTCTATCCAGCGGACATCCCAGAACTGGCGGGCCGGGCGCGAGAATTTCTGCAACGTCTCAAGGTATAGGCGTTCCTCACGTTTCATGGCTACAGAAACGGGCAGGAGCAATCCATTCTTCAGCGCCTCCGCCCGACACAACGTATGGTGAATCAGGAATCGGGAGAGACGGCCATTTCCGTCCATAAACGGATGAAGAAAAACGAAACCAAACGATATGACCGCAGCAGCAACCAAGGGGTCTATATAGGCTGGCATATGGTTCCCCAGGCGCATCAGCTCTTCCATCAACTCACGACAAAGATCTGGTTCGGGGGGTACATACGCCACGCCAGCTGCACCCTGCAAACCACTCGACAAATGGTTCTGCTCATGGCGAAATGCCACCGCCATGTCAAAAGGGTTCGAAATCGTAGCGTTCTGAAGAGTGGTCAGATAGTCTTCGCTCAGCGGAATGCGTTCGTGGGCCTGGCGGAGCAACTGTATAAATCGGTGCGCTTTTGCGTCGGAGGGCGATTCCTTCTCTATGGCAAATGAATCGCGGGTTTCATGAAGATAGGCCCAGTTGATGGCGCGATCCATCATTCCTGTCGGCAGGCTTTCAATGAAGCTCTGGGCACGGAGAAGAATGTCATGCTCCAGAAGTGTTGCGATTTCAGGCGTGCGTTCAACCGTAGCGCAATACGCCAGCGTCCCGATACCGTTGAATTCCACCCGCCAGCGAGAATTACGCTCGCCTGGCATCGTCACATACCGCTGCGGGTCGAACAAGGGCACGAAAGCCCCCCGCACCGGGGCATGCTGACGCAGCGTTTCTTGCGTGAACGCTTCCCGCAGATAGCAGGCTTTTCTGATGTAGATACCGTTCGGAGTGTTTTTTAACTCCGTTTCCAAAAGCGCCGCAGGGATTTTCGGGAGCGCCTGGGCCAGAATCGCGAGCTGCACCCCTTCATGTTTGAGCGCAAATAGCAGATGGCCCAGAAGATCATCTTCAGCAGGCGCGATGTTAGGCGGTACTGCCAGGGTATCCCCAATCTGCCTGAGCCCGGTTATCGGCTGCACTTTTGCCGAGCACTGCAAGGGAAACACAGCAAGACGCAGAGATTGTTGCAGCCGCGCGTATCCAACTGAACTCACGATGCAAATCCTTGATTTCTGATCCCGGTAAGCAATATTACTTCAGTGGATACGGAAAACCTTGAGTTTTGGAGTTTCCGTCTGCTTTTTCTTCACTTTTGCCAAGCGCCGGGGCTACCGTTACGCGCAGATGCAGAGCCGCCCCATGTGATCATGGGGCGGTATACGCCTTTGTGAAGAACTCCGGCCTCTTGGCCGGAGCTTCGCCACAACACAGGGGCGCCTTCGGCGCCGTGTTGATATTGCCTCGCTTGACCTCGCCGTAAACGACGAGGCTTGCGCTTTGGCGCGTGGTCAGCCCCTGACCGCCTTGCCCAGACGCACGGGTTGCGTCAGGTTTTCGGGTACCAGCAAAGCCATCATTTCGGCAGCGCTCATGATGCCGAGCTGTTCTGCTGTTTCCGCCAGATTGGTGCCGTTCTTCAGGGCTGTCTTGGCCAGCAGAGCGGCTTTCTCGTAACCAATGATGGGGCTCAGGGCAGTAACCGGAGTGACGGACTGGCTCACCCGCGCAGCCAGCGCTTCGTGGTTGGGCTGAATGCCTTCCACGCAGTTCACCCTCATGGTGATGCAAGCCTGGGTCAGGTGCTTGATGCTTTTGTAAAGCGCCCAGCCCATGATGGGTTCAAACGGGTTCAACTGAAGCTGGCCGCCTTCCGACGCCATGGTGACGGTGATATCGTTGCCGATCACCTCGAAGGCGACCTGGCTCATGACTTCAGGAATGACCGGATTCACTTTGCCCGGCATGATGGAAGAACCTGCCTGCACGGCGGGCAGGAGAATATCGCACAGCCCCGCCTGTGGGCCGGAAGACAGCAGACGCAAATCGTTCGCAACCTTGGACAGCTTGCAGGCCGTGCGCTTGAGCACACCGGAAAGCTGCAGGAAGTCGCCCGTATCCTGTGTGGCTTCAATCAAGTAGGGTGCGGGGGTGACAGGCACACCGCTGAATTCAGCCAGCAGCGGGGTAACGACTTCACTGTAGCCGACCGGCGCATTGATGCCTGTACCAATTGCGGTGGCACCCAGGTTGACGTCCGTCAGAAGCGCGCGCGCTTCCTGGAGGCGTGCTTCGTCTTCACCGAGCATGATGGCGAAGGTCTTGAACTCCTGACCCAGCGTCATGGGTACGGCATCCTGCAACTGGGTGCGGCCGATCTTGAGAATGGTGCTGAATTCTTCCGCCTTGGCATCGTAAGCCTGCTTCAGGCCAGCCATGGCGTCCAGCAAATGCGCCAGGCTGCTCCAGATGGCCAGGCGCAGCGCGGTGGGGTAGACATCGTTGGTGCTCTGCGAAGCATTGACATCGTCGTTCGGGTGCAGCTTGCCATATTCGCCCCGCTGACCGCCCAAGTGTTCAAGTGCACGGTTGGCAATGACTTCGTTGGCATTCATGTTGCTGGACGTGCCCGCCCCGCCCTGAATGACATCAACTACGAACTGATCGTGTAACTGCCCGGCGATGATGTCGTCACAGGCCGCGCAGATTGCTTCGGACTTTTCCTGAGGCAGCACGCCCAATTGCAGGTTGGCGGTAGCCGCCGCTTTCTTTACCTGAGCCAGGGCCCACACCAGCTCAGGCATAACGGAAATCGGGTTTCCGGTGATCGGGAAGTTTTCGAGTGCGCGTGCCGTGTGGACACCCCAATAAGCATGGGAAGGAATGTCTTTGACTCCAAGGAAGTCAGACTCCTGGCGGGTTGCGGCTATAGTCATACAGGTGGACCTAGAAGATGGGAAAAATTGACAATTTTAAATAAATCTCCTAGGACTGTCTCATACTGAGGGCACAGATGCAAAAAAAATACGTTCTCGAACGACGGCATCAGCCAAGAAGGTTCACTGTCTTGCCTGAAACACCACCTTATAATGCGGTGCAGCAAAAGCCGTAACGCGACAGGAACCGTAGCCCATGACAAGCGATATCCCAGCCGGGTTTGAAGTATGGAACCCCACCAGTTTATTCATGCAACACCTCATGCAGGTGGGGCAAATCTACAGGAATGAAACAGGCTCCGCCTTCGGCCTGCGCATCGACAAAGGGCATGGCAATGTCCACAGCGTTGCCCACGGCGGCCTGCTGGCCACGCTGGTCGATTCCGTTTTCGGAAACTACCTAGCCCAGGAATGCCAGACCGCAGTCGTCACCGTCAACCTGTCGCTGGACTACATGAATGCGACCAAGATGGGTGACTGGATCGAGGCGCATGTAACGATTGATAAACGTGGCCGAAGGCTAATTTACGCAAGTTGTACCGTGCATAACTCGGAGAAAACTTTGGTTAAGGCGAGCGGGGTATTTGCTGTGCAAGGCTAAACCTCTGAAAGACAGCCCGCCCCTGACACGCGTCGGTGTGCGGGCCCTCTCGCCCGCACGCCCCCATCAATCCATCGTAATCACTACCTTGCCCAACGCCTGACGGCCTGCAACGAACTCCAGCGCCTCCGGCGCACGCTCCAGTGGGTAGGTGGCGCAAATCACCGGCTTGACCTTGCCCTCGGCGTAGAGTTCAAACAGCTCTTTCATGTTCTGAGCGTCGGCTTCCGGTTCCGTACGGCCAAACGCCCCCCAGAACACGCCCACAATCGACGCGCCCTTTAATAAAGGCAGGTTGAGCGGAATACGCGGGATATCCCCAGCTGCAAACCCCACCACCAGAAAACGCCCCTTCCAGGCGATGCTGCGGAAAGCCGGTTCTGAAGCACTGCCGCCCACCGGGTCGTAGATCACATCCACACCCTTCCCGCCGGTCAGTTCTTTAAGCCGATCGCGGAAATCCTCTTGGGTGTAGTCCACCACATGGTCCGCCCCTTCCCGCAAGCACAACTGGCGCTTTTCCTCGGAAGACGCGGCAGCGATCACCACCGCCCCCATGGCCTTGGCAATCTGGATGGCTGCCAGGCCAACGCCGCCGGCAGCGCCCAGAATCAGTAAGGTCTCGCCCTTCTTTAGTTCAGCACGATTCTTCAATGCGTAGTAAGACGTGCCGTAAGTCAGTACAAAGGCCGATGCCTCTTCAAAGCTCATGCCTTCAGGAAGAGGGCAAGCACGGCTCGCATCGGCAATGGCTTCTTCGGCAAAGCCGCCATAGCCTATGGGCGCCACCACCCGCTGCCCCACCTCGAATTGCGTCACGCCTTCACCCACCCGCGCAACCGTTCCCGCCACTTCGCCCCCGGGGCTGAAAGGCAGATCCGGCTTCATCTGATATTTCCCTTGAATAATGAGCGTGTCGGGAAAATTCACGCCAGCCGCCTTCACCGAGATCACAATTTGCCCCGGCCCTGGCTGCAGCGGCGCGACGTCCTCAAGGCTCAATAATTCAGGGCCACCCAATTGCTTACAAAGTAATGCTTTCAAAACTGACTCCTACGTCCTCTTTGATTGATGCGGAAAAAGGGGGATGATGGCTGTCCAACGCTTGGTGCCTTCACCGACTTTCACCTTTTTAGGTGTGCCTTAATTATCTCCTAAGTAGGATCTCACTGATTCCGTACCGTTTGCCAAAAGCCAGATCAAGCGCCGACCCCTGGCATTGCGGATCAAATGATGCTCCGTCCAATATTGCTAGACTCTGTCCCATTCCAAGCCGCCTTTGGAGACCACCCTCTCGACCTCGGCTCTGTCTGTTCAATTACGAGTAAACAATGGGTTTCCGATTTGCTATGAGGCGCTTGCCCGCCATCCTTGGCGTTGCCCTTACCCTGTCCGGATGTGCTACGTGGAAAGTCGACCAGACGCTTCAATCCGACCCAGAGGACGTGAAGCGCCTGACCGAAAGCATCACTCAGGTACGGCGTTTTCAGGCAGCTGTATACGATGTGTCGACCTTCGCCGTAGATCGCTGTACCAGGACCACCCTTCGCGAACCCTTTGCGCTGATCACGGTAGGCCAGATCACCAATGTCTATACTGCGGAGCAGGCCGTTACCTACTGGCACGCTGCCGGCTGGGATGAAACCTGGAAAGTGCTTTGGTCACACCCGGATAGCCCCATTAAAGAAGGCGAACGCGTCCTCAAAATCAACAACACGACAATCGAGAATAACAAGACGGGCTTGGGCGAATTACCGCTAAGTAAGTACCTGATCTCCAACTACCGGGCTCGGCGGGCAGCCGAAACAGGAAAGCCATATACAGTCACCATGAAAGCCGGGCGCTACATCGAGGTGAAATTAAAGCCCGCTTGTCGCGTACAGGTATGGACTTTTCCTCCTTTGGAACTGGAAAGCGTCTCAGTTCTACCCGCCACAAAATACGATGCGGTCATCATACCCAGCACCGCCATTCACGTTGCTGCCAATGTGGACGAACACCGCTACCTGGCAGGCCTGGCTATGTATTTCGGCGCGGGCGCCGAAATGACTACCAAAAGAGTGGCCGGCGATGCCCTGGTTACGTTAAGCGCAGGCGCTTCGGCAGCCGTTGGTATCATGGCAGTCCAATTGTTTCCGTTGGTCTACGGCGTTATTTCACCCCTGGCGATCGGCCTGCAACGAGCGATGATAGGTTCTGCCGATCTTATGAAGGCTTCGATCTTCGCGACACAAATCGTCTCGGACATGGGTGGTGACCCCTACGCGGGCCTTAATCTGATGCATAGGCTCGACCAAATGGAACTGGGCGCCTACCGCGTAATGCTGGAACCGGAAGAGCGGCAGCTGCTACACCAACTCATCGATGAAAGTATCGCAGCCACCTTCGACGCCACGCCGGTAGATGCGGCAATGACCCCGTAAGCCCCTCACTCCACCGTCACACTCTTAGCAAGATTCCGGGGTTTATCGACATCCGTCCCCCGTGCCACCGCCGTGTGATAAGCCAGCAGCTGCAGGGGAATGGTGTGAAGAATGGGTGAGAGCTTGCCGTAGTTTTCCGGCATGCGAATGACATGCATGCCATCGCCGCTGGCGATGCGGGTGTCGCTGTCGGCGAATACATAGAGTTCGCCGCCGCGGGCGCGGACTTCCTGCATATTGGATTTGAGCTTTTCCAGAAGTTCGTCGTTGGGGGCAATGGTGACAACCGGCATGGCTTCTGTCACCAGGGCCAGGGGGCCGTGCTTGAGTTCGCCCGCGGGATAGGCTTCGGCGTGGATATAGCTGATTTCCTTGAGCTTGAGCGCCCCTTCCAGGGCAATGGGGTAATGCATTCCACGGCCCAGGAACAGGGCGTGTTCTTTGCTGGCGAAGCGTTCCGCCCAACTGATGATCTGTGGTTCCAGCGCCAGAACGGCGCCGATGGCTACAGGCAGGTGGCGTAAATCCTTGAGCAGTTTTTCTTCCGAGGCGGCGGTGCTCTGGCCCTTGACCTGCGCCAGCACCAGCGTCAGCAGGCACAAGGCGGTCAGCTGCGTGGTGAACGCTTTGGTGGACGCCACGCCGATTTCAACGCCCGCGCGGGTGATGTAGTGCAGCTTGCATTCCCGCACCATGGCGCTGGTGGCCACGTTGCAGATGGTGAGAGAATGCTCCATGCCCAGGTTGCGGGCATGCTTGAGGGCGGCCAGGGTGTCGGCGGTTTCGCCCGACTGCGAAATCGTCACCACCAGGGTGCGCGGGCTGGGCACACTTTCCCGGTAGCGGTATTCGCTGGCGATTTCCACATCAACCGGCAGTCTGGCAACGGCTTCAATCCAGTAGCGGGCGGTCAGGCCGGCATAGTAGCTGGTGCCGCATGCCAGAATCAGCACGCGGTCGATTTCCTTGAAAACGGCCTGGGCGCCGTCGCCAAACAATTCGGGCGAAATGCTTTCGATATCCTGCAGGGTGTCAGCCACGGCGCGCGGCTGCTCGAAGATTTCCTTCTGCATGTAGTGACGGTAAGGGCCGAGATCCGCTGCGGCCGTATGCAGATGCACGGTATGCACTTGACGCTCAACCGGCTGGCCCCCGGCATCGACAATGGCAACGCGCGTCAGCTGCAGGTCGGCGACATCGCCGTCTTCCAGATAGATGATCTGATCCGTTGTGCCCGCCACCGCCAGGGCATCGGAAGCCAGGAAATTCTCGCCTTCGCCCAGGCCCACGACCAGCGGCGACCCCTGGCGGGCGCCCACAATGCGGTGCGGCTCGTCGCGGCAGAAAACAGCTATGGCATAGGCCCCCTGCAGGCGCAGAACAGCGGATTGCAGGGCTTTGAAGAGGTCGCCCTCGTACAGGTGATCAACCAGATGAGCAATGACTTCGGTATCGGTCTGGCTTTCAAACACATAGCCTTTGCCAGTGAGCTCGGCGCGTAACTCATCGTGGTTTTCGATAATGCCGTTATGCACCAGGGCGATGCGCGATTCGCCGCCCTGGCCGGAAAAATGCGGGTGGGCATTATGGGTGGCAGGCGCGCCATGCGTGGCCCAGCGCGTGTGGGCAATCCCGGTGCGGCCTTCTATGCCTTCGGTTTCCACCTGCTTGGCAAGTTCCGCCACCCGTTGCGTACTGCGCGCCCGCTTGAGCGCGCCCTCGGCATGGACGGCCACTCCGCAGGAATCATACCCACGGTATTCCAGCCTTTTCAGCCCTTCCAGCAGGATGGGCGTCATGTCATATTGACCCACTGCGCCGACAATTCCACACATACCGATATCTCCATGAAGTGTCAGCTCACTATAAACCGGCCAGCCCCCGCTATTTGTAAAAAAAACGTGCGCTACCGGGCGCACGTTTTTTTATTGAGGCAGCCTGTTGAAAACCTGCTGCCTCTTGAGAGAGCCTGATCAGGAGATGATCAGAATTCTTCCCAGTCGTCTTCCTTGGAAGTGCCAGGGCCGTAAGTGGCAGAGCCGTGGGTGGCCGTGACCGTAGTGGCCGCGGCTGCTGCCGCTGCGCCCAGGGCGGGTTTGCTGCCCAAGGCGGGTGCCGACGGCGCTGCCGCAGGCGCTGCTGGCTTGCGGGCCGCTTTTGGCGGTTCGCTACGCGGCGCTGCTGCGGCACGGGCGCCTGCGCCATTATGACTGCTGCGCGCATGGGACGATGCCGGACGGCTGGCCCGTGGCACGCCATCTTCGATGGTGGCGGGCGGGACGGAAATCACCTGCGAAGGCTGGCGCTGCTGCGCGGACGACTGGCTGTGATCCAGCTTGAAGGCGCGCACCAGTTCCAGCAGCCTCTGGGCCTGATCGTTCAGGCTGTCGGAAGCCGCAGCGCTTTGCTCGACCAGAGCTGCGTTCTGTTGCGTGACATCGCTCAGTTGCAGCACGGCATCGTTCACCTGGGAAATGCCAGATGTCTGTTCGGACGTGGCAGCGCTGATTTCGCTGATGAGATCGGTGACCTGCTTGACGTCGGCCACGATGCCCGTCATGGTTTCGCCTGCGGCGTCCACCAGCTTGCTGCCGTTATCGACCTTCTCGACGCTGTCGTCGATGAGTTCCTTGATATCTTTGGCTGCC
This sequence comes from Alcaligenaceae bacterium, assembly GCA_012512545.1. Lineage (GTDB taxonomy): Bacteria > Pseudomonadota > Gammaproteobacteria > Burkholderiales > Burkholderiaceae_B > Yanghanlia. The sequence continues at coordinate 13,148 of JAAZDZ010000032.1, forward strand.
GCCGCAGACTTCTGCGTCAGGCTGCGCACTTCACCCGCAACCACAGCGAAACCGCGCCCCTGTTCGCCTGCGCGAGCCGCTTCGACAGCCGCGTTCAGAGCCAGGATGTTGGTCTGGAAGGCGATGGAGTCAATCACCGAAATGATGTCCACAATGCGCTTGGAGGATTCGGTGATGCCCGCCATGGTCTGAACCACGTTGTTGACCACTTCGCCGCCGTCCTGGGCGGAACGGCTGGCTGCCATGGCGCGCTGGGCCGCCTGCCGGGCGACATCAGCGTTGTTCTTCACCGTGCCCGCCAGCTCTTCCATGGCCGAGGCGGTCTGTGTCAGGTTGGCTGCCTGCTCTTCGGTGCGTTGGGAGAGATCGGTATTGCCCGCTGCGATCTGGCTGGCGCCGCTGGCGATGTTGTCGCTGCTGCTGTGTACCGCACCCACCAGGCGCCGCAAGGCGTTCTGCATGGCGGCCATATTCGCCATGACGCTGTTCGGCGCGATATTTTCAGTGTTGATGCGGGCTGTAAGATCGCCCTGCGCAATGATGGACGCAATGCCCGCCACTTCGGCAGGTTCGCCGCCCAACTGGCGGGAAATGAAGCGCGCGATCAGGACGCCCAGCAGCAACGCCACCAGCACACCCGCCAAGGTCAGCGCCAGTGCCGCAATGGCGGCTGTATCGCGCACCTGGTCGATCTGGTCTTCAAAGTTCTGAGCGTTGGCTCGCTTGACATCGAGCATCTGCTCCATGTGTTCTTCGGCGGCATTCGCCTTGGGGCGGGCTTCGCTGACCAGCATTTCGCGAGCCTTGGTATCGGAGCCGAAGTAGCTCTGGCTGAGCTGGGCCAGCACCTTGTTGGCGGCGGCTTCGTATTCGCCTATGCGCTCCTGCAGAAGCCTGTGCTGCCTGCTGCCTTCTTCGGTCCTGAAGAACTGACCGAGATCATTACCCAACGCTTTCAGGTTGCGAAAGTGCTGCTGCATCAGGTTGACTTCGGTATCGCGCCCACTGCCCGCCGGAGCCACTAATGCCCCACGCAGAGCACGGCCCGCAGAGCGCAGTTCCGCATCGACCCGCCCCACCTGATAAAGCCCTTGGAGTTCGAAATCGTGCATTTGCGCAGCCATGCCATGAATGCGCTGGATGGATGTCAGGCCGACCACGCCGATAATAGCGGCGATGATGGCGACAAGGATAAAGCTCACGATGAGCTTGGTTCGTATCGTAAGACGGGAAAACCAGTTCATTATTAACACTTCCGTCAAGTAAGCAGAAAAAGGATCCCGACAAGAGATTCCAGAAATCCCTGGTCATTCTAACCGTTTGTATAAAATTGATAATGACGGAATAAGCGACAACTATCTCAACAGATTTTTTATTGGGCCTGTAGCCGCCGCGTTGCTGGTCAGGCTTCCAGCCCCTGCCTGCCGTGGTAAAGCTCAAGATAACGGCCCGCCATCGCAGCCGGGTCGTGCTCGCTGGCCACATAGCGCCCGGCCCGCTCGGCCATGGTTGCCCGGAGAACGGGGTCATCCAGCACCCGCGCCATATTGGCAGCCAGAGCGGGCGCATCACCCACTTCGCTGCTCAGGCCGCGCCCGTCAGCCAGCACTTCCGCCAGCCCCCCCGCATTGGTGGCAACAACCGGCACGCCATACAGAAAGGCATCCAGTACGCTGCTGCCCAAGGCTTCGTAGCGCGAAGACAGAACAAAGACATCCATCAACCGATACAGGTTTTCCACCCCTTCCTGAAAACCGGCAAAGCAGTAGACCGATTCCAGCCCCAGTTCGCGCACGCGTTGCCGGGCGGCTTCCTCCTGGTTGCCGCCCGCTCCCAGATGCAGGAAGACGAAATCCTGGCGCTCGCGCGACAGCGCGTGAATGGCGTCAATCAGGGTCAACGGATCTTTTTCTTCAGTCAGCGCCGCAGCCGTCGCCAGCACGCGCTTTCCGTCAAGCTGGTGTTGCCGCGCAAAAGCCTGCAGATGCGCGCTGTTCAGTGGGCGCGCTTCAACCGCGCTGGGAATGACAACAACTTTCAGGCCGAGGCGGCGCGGTTCGGCGGCAGCCGCATCGCTGATGGCCACCAGCGCATCGGCCTGGCGCCACTTCCAGGCATTACGCGCCTCGTTTTTGCGGAGAGGAAAAGCCGTGCGCCGCGTGAATACGATGCGGGTTTTCAGCCACGGGCGCAGGAAAGCCAGCCAGCTCATCATATTGGCGGTCTGCGCGTGCATGACATCGTATTGGCGGCGGCGCGACAGAAGAAAACGACACACTGCCCAGACGTTTTCGCATTCGTGCACCATCAGGTCCAGTTCGGCGGCCCGCCGCGCGAGTTCGCCGCCCTTGCGCGCCAGGAGTTCCACCTGATGGCCCGCAAGCATGTGCTGGCGCAGGGTCAGCAACGTCTGACGCTCTCCACCGCGCCAGCCTCGTTCAAAGTTCAATTGCAAAATACGCATGATATGAATACTCAGAAACGGGCATCGGGGGTCGGGTCGAAGTGGCGTATGACATTCACCGCCAGCGCCACCGTGGCGCAGCTTATGGCGACGCTGACGCCGACCACCGGGCCATACGCGCTGCCAAGCTGGAAAGCCACCCCCACGAATGCCGTGCCCATCCCTTGCCCAAACACACGGGTAGTGGCCTGCATGCCGCCCGCCGCGCCGCTGCGATGGCGCGGGATGCCGCCCAGCATGGCCCGGTTGTTCGGCGTCTGGAAAAAACCAAAGCCCACGCCGGCGAAAAACATGCACACCAGCAGCCACGCCACCACGTTGTCGCCATTGGCGAATATCACGCCCACCAGGCCGAGAATCATCACAATGGAGCCCAGCGCGCACAGTATGGCCACCGGAAAACGCGCCGACATATAAGCCGACACCGGCGCCATCAGCGCCCCGCCAATGGCCCATGCGCCAAGATACAGGCCCACCTGGGCATACGACGCCTCATAGACCGCCTTGAAGTAGAACGGCAACGCCACAAAGGCGGCCATTTGCGCGGCAAAGAAAAACGCCGAAGCCGCTACGGAATAGCCAATGGACCTGATACGCAGCAGATCAACCGGCACAATGGGCGCCGCCTGTCCCCATGAGCGCCGCACCAGCGCCCAGGCGATCAAAGCGGCCACCAGCAGGCACAGCATGGCCTGCACGGCATCGCGCCCAAGGGTTTCCAGCCCATAGAGTGCCAGGGCAAAAAGCACGGCGCTCAAAGCGCAGGCGGTCCAGTCGAAAGGGCCGCTGCGGCGCGGAATATCCGGCAGGAAATGCAGGCCCAGATAAGCCAGCAGCCCCAAAGGAATATTCACCAGAAAAATCGCCTGCCAGGAAAACCATTGCAACAGCATGGCGCCCAACGTCGGCCCGACCACCGCCATGATGCCTACCGTAAAGGCATTGAGACTGATGCCCACGCTAAGCTGGCTGAGCGGATAGGTATTGCGCAATATGCCGCCAAACAGACACATCAACATGGCGGAACCCAGGCCCTGCCCCACCCGGGAAACCACGAGATGTGTCATGGTGGAAGACAGCGCCGCCGATGTCGAGGCAGCCAGGAATACCGCCAGCCCCAGGCCGAACATCAGCCGGAAGCCGATGCGTTCTGCCAATGCCGACAACGGCAGCAGGCAGCCCACCACGGTAAGGCTGTAGGCCAGCACCACCCAGACAGACTGGCTGGCCGGGATGTCGAGCGACCTGGAAATGGCGGGCAGCGCGACGTTCGACATGCTGGAATCGAATACCGTAATGGTGATGCCCAGCATCATGACCGCTGCAGACCAATGACGACGGGGGACGGGCAAGCCGTCGGAAGCCGTTGTATCGGATTCCTTTTTCCTCTGTTGCTTCTGGGCTTTCTTTGCCACCCCCAACCCCTTCTTACACCCCAATAACCGCAGACGCGGGCCGGTGGCCCGCGCAACACCCACTAACGTACTGTTGTCTGGCGAATACGCATACTTATCTCCGGCGCCTGGACTCGCAACACCGGCCCCGGCTGATTCAGACTTTTTTCTGTGGCCGCTGCCAGTTTTCCACTGTCGTTTGCTGCGCCCGGGACAATGTCAGTTTCCCAGCGGGCGCATCGCGCGTCAATGTGGTGCCGGCAGCCAGCGTAGCGCCCTTGCCCACGGTGACAGGCGCCACCAGTTGGGTGTCCGAACCAATGAAGGCATCGTCTTCGATGATGGTGAGATGCTTGTTCACGCCATCATAGTTGCAAGTGATGGTGCCCGCTCCCACATTGACCCGCTCGCCAATCCGGGCATCGCCAATGTAAGCCAGATGATTGGCCTTGGAACCCGCCCCCAGCACGCTTTTCTTGATTTCGACGAAATTGCCGACATGCGCTTCAGGGCCGATCTGCGCCCCTGGCCGCAGGCGGGCATAAGGGCCAAGCACCGCTTGGGCGGCAATGGAAGCGTCGTCAATATGGGTATAGGCTTCGATGCGGGTGCCCGCGCCGACTGCCGCGTTGCGCAGCACGCAATGCGGCCCCACCTGAACGCCATCGGCCAGTTCGACCCGCCCTTCGAACACGCAGCCCACGTCGATGAAGACATCGCGGCCACAGATGAGTTCGCCACGCACATCAAAGCGTTCCGGGTCGGCCAGGGTTACGCCGGCCTCCAGCTGGCGGCGGGCCTGTTCGCGCTGCCATGCGCGTTCCAGTTCAGCCTGCTGCACCCGGCTGTTGACGCCAAGGGTTTCCCAGGCCGCGGCAGGCTGGGCGGCCCGCACGGGCACGGCATCGGCCACCGACAACGCGACGATGTCGGTCAGATAGTATTCGCCCTGGGCGTTATCGTTGGTAATGCGGCCCAGCCAGTCACGCAGCTGGGCGGTAGGCGCGGCCAGTATGCCGGTATTCACTTCGCGGATGGCGAGTTCGGAATCGGAAGCGTCTTTGTGCTCAACAATGCGGGCGATCTCGCCCGATGCGCTGCGCACAATACGGCCATACCCCGCAGGGTCGGCCACGGTTTCAGTCAGAAGCGCCAGACCTTGCCCGCGCGCCTGCAACAGGCGGCGCAAGGTGTCGGGCTGTACCAGAGGCACATCGCCATACAGCACCAAGGTGGCATCCCCGGCGTTTTCACCGCCCAGCAGATGCGGCAGGGCCTGCTGCACCGCATGGCCCGTGCCATGTTGCGGGCTTTGCAAGGCGAAGGCAATGTCGTTCTGCCCGGCAAACGCCGCCTGCACCCGTTCGGCGCCATGGCCTGTCACCACCACGATGCGATCCGGCTGCAACTGGCGGGCATTGTCCAGCACATGGGCCAGCATGGGTTTTCCGGCAATGCGATGCAGCACTTTGGGGAGGTCGGACTGCATGCGCTTGCCCAGGCCCGCTGCAAGGATGACGATATTCAGCATGTTACGGAGTTTCCAGTACGTATCGAGGCGGAAAGAAAAAGGTCAGCCAGCGGTTTTGCGGGCGGCGGGCGCCTTTTTCGCAGCGGTTTTCGCAGTCTTCTTCACTGCGGTTTTGGCGGCGGTTTTGGCTGCCGTTTTCCTGGCAGCCTTTTTGGCAACAGGCTTGACTGGCGCGGTTTTCTTCGCCGCAGCACTGCGCGCCGCTGTTTTGGCGGGCGCCTTGCTGGCGGGCTTGGGCTTTGCGCTGGCGGCAGTGGCTTCGGATACCGCCTTGCCCGCTTCGGCCAGATCGGCCATGGCACCTTCAGCGCTGGCTGCCGTGGCGGCCGCGAGTGTCTGGAACTGCTGCTGCAGCAGGCCCCACCAGCCTTGCGCCGCTGAAGCTGCGGCGGCCATGATGTCGTTCTGATCCGCCGCCCCTTCTGGCGCTGCAGCAGAAGCGGTATCCGTTGCCTGCTGGGGCTGTGTTGCCTGCGAGGACTGTGATGGCGCGGCGGGTGCTTCGGGCTGCGCAGCAGGCGCAGGTTCTGCCCGGGTGGCTTTTTGTTCGTCGCCGTTCTTGCTGGACCATGACTTGAGCACTTCATCCAGTGGCGAAGCGCCGCGCGCGGCATCGCTGCCGCCCGCCACCGGCGCCGCGCTGGTATCGACGAACGATTTCAGGGTGGCCACAGTGGCACGCTGCACTTCCAGACCCTGAATGGTGCTGGTGAGCATGGAAAGGTTCATGCGCAGCCAGTTTTCCACGGCGCGCAGATCGGCAATGCGCTTGTCCATTTCTTCGACGGACATGATGCGCCCCATTGTCGCGGCATCCAGGCCACCCGTGGACGCCAGCCCTTCCCAGGCTTGACGCATCATTTCCATACTGGCCAGAATCGGGTTCTGGCCTGCCGGGCCTGACTGCCCGAAACCTGGAAGCACAAAGGGATTGTTTTGCATCTGCGTCTCCTGGGAGGTGGTATCCGTGTTGATCAAGCAAGGGCTTTATGAGCCATGGCCGCCATTTGCCCTGATGCGGACGGCCAGGCTATCTAAAATACAGGCTTCGGCCTCGTGGGTGAATTCGCCGGCTTCAACCATGGACCAGGCTTCTTCGATGGTAGCCAGACGAATCTCGCTGACTTCGCCATCCTGATTCTGCGGCGTAACGCTTTCATCCAGCACGCAATCGCTTACGAGAAGGTCTTCGACTTGATAGCCTTCCGGCAAACGGCGATGCATGCGCAGAATGATGCGCAAGTCGGAACGGCCACGGATGTCGCTGGCGTTCAGGCCGGCCTCTTCCGCGCATTCGCGCTGCAGGGAGAGATCGAGAGGTTCGCCGGATGTCGCCAGCCCGCCCACCAGGGTATCCCACATGCCGGGATCAGTGGCCTTGGTATCGGAACGGCGCGCCAGCCACATGCGGCCATCCGGCGACCAGCCGTTCAGATGCACCGCTTTGGTCAGCAGGCCCAAAGGCCGCATGGCGGCGCGTTCCAGAACACACAGGCGGCGGCCTTCGCCGTAGACATCGAGCAATTCGTCGCGCCAGCCACGCAGGCAGCCGTTGTCGCGCAAAACCTGCGCGACCCGCACCATCACGGCTTCCAGCGATAAGCGCTGTCGCGGCGCGGCGCCGATATGAACGGCTTCGTCGGTGATACGCACGCCTTCCATGCCTTCGACCGCACGGGTTGCTCGCGGAGTGACCCAGCCCGCCACCCGTCCGGCGACCGTCAGGGGCCGCGAACCTGCTGGCGGAAGATGCTGTATGCAGGGCGCAAGCGTTTGCTGCCGTGCCAGGATAGCGCCTGAAAGCGCTGGCGAAGGGGTGGAATTCATCAGGCCATTGTAGTGGAATGCGAGGGCAAAATGACCTGTTGATGATGCTTGAAAAGCCCGCGGATAATTTACCGGAGCGAGGCGCCCGCTGACTGCGGAAAGGATAGGGATTTCGCTAAAAGCCCTGTTCGCGGCAGCGTCATGGGTTTAAATACGCAGCATTGCGGCTATAATCCGCAAAAATACAAATACAGAACAGGCAATAAGCCACAGCTACACCATTCTAAAGCCTGTCTTCAGAGAATCCAGTGCAAGGCCAAAAATTTGGCCAGGTTGTTTGACAAAAATCAATATTTTGACACAGCACGTTGCAACTAGGGGTCCGTATGATGAAGGAAAAGGGGGTATCCGGTCTCGGTGCGCTGTTATTTTCCGGCACCGCATTCGCCCAGGTAGGAGACATGCCGGGAGGCCCGAGGGTCAACCAGCTCAACCTTACCCGGGGCGTCACACAGGTTTCCAGCGACATCATGGATCTGCACTGGCTGTTGCTGGTGATCTGTGTCGTCATTTTCATCGGCGTGTTCGGCGTCATGCTCTATTCGGTGGTGATGCACCGGAAATCCAAGGGCGCGGTTGCCGCGAAGTTCCACGAAAATGTTGGCGTGGAAATCGCCTGGACTGTCATCCACTTTCTCATCATCATCGCCATGGCGATTCCGGCCACCCGGACGGTCGTCGCCATGAAAGACACGACCAGCTCCGATCTCACTATCATGGCCACCGGCTACCAGTGGATGTGGGGCTATGAATACCTCAATGGTCCCGCCGAGGGGCTGAAATTCCTGGCCCGGCTGTCCACCCCCCGCGAACAGATTGAAGGGCGCGCCGAAAAAACCGATACCTACCTGATGGAAACCGACAACCATCTGGTGGTGCCGGTCAATAAGAAAGTGCGCGTCGTGCTGACAGCCAACGATGTCATCCATTCCTGGATGGTGCCCGATTTCGGCGTCAAACAGGACGCCATGCCTGGCGTGTTGCGCGACACCTGGTTCCGGGCAGAAAAAACAGGCATCTATCGCGGCCAGTGCGCCGAACTCTGCGGCAAGGATCACGCCTTCATGCCCATTGTGGTGGAAGTCATGGAGCAGCCCGCTTACGAGCAGTGGGCCGCTGAACAGATGCAGGCCCGCCAGGCTGCTGCCGACGACCCCACGAAAACCTACGAGCTCGACGAACTCATGACGCGCGGCGAAAAAGTCTACGCGGCCACCTGCATCGCCTGTCACCAGGCCAACGGCCAGGGCATGCCGCCCACTTTCCCCCCGCTGGTCGGCGCAGAGGCCACGGTGCTGGCC
>JAAZDZ010000310.1 GCA_012512545.1 Alcaligenaceae bacterium
GAGCCTGCCACGGCGCGCACCGCCGAAGGCCGCCACATCAGCTTTGAAACCCTGCTGTTTGGTATTGCCAGAAAGATCGGGATGCCGGGTTTCGGCAAGAACGCCATGTCCACCCGCGAAGGCGAGCCGCTTGACCTCGACAGCGCTGAAGACTTCTACGTGCGGGCCGCCTGCAACATCGCTTACCAGGCGGGCAAGCCGGTGGGCGAGGCATCGGACGACGATATCGCCATTACCGGCCTGACACGCTGGATGCCCACCATTACAGAACGCCTGAAACCCGAAGAAGTGCGCCGGGTCGCCATGGTCATGAGCCGTGGCGGGCGTTTCGACCGCATTGAAGATGCATGGGAGGGCGACCGCATCAAAAAGAAGCCCGCTCACCCCATCAATATCTGGAACGAAAGCGTGGCGGCCATGCGCCATTCCATGACGGGCGAACGGCTGACAGGCTGCCCCACCTGGCATCCCACCCGCTTTGCCGATGGCAGCGCCATGCGCGACCACTTCCCGGAAAAGGACTGGCCGCTGACCATGAGCTCGTACAAATCCAACTTGATGAGTTCCATGTCGATTGCCGCCAGCCGCCTGCGGCAAATTCACCCGCACAACCCGATTTCGGTCAACAAGAACGATGCGCAGGCCCTGGGCATCGTCAATGGGGACCGCATCCGGGTCAGCACTCCGGGCGGTTCAGTGGAAGGCGTGGCGCTGGTGCGCAGTGGCATACAGCAAGGCGCTATTGCCATTGAGCACGGTTACGGCCACAAAAAGCTGGGGGCCGTGCCGCAATACATTGATGGCCAGGCCACGCCCCATAACCCGCAGCACGGCAATGGCGTCAACCTGAACAACCTGGGCTTTGCCGACCCCACCCGCCCCGAGAAAGACAATATCTGGGTGGACTGGGTATCGGGCGCGGCGGTTCGCCAGGCGCTGCCTGCCAGAATAGAGAAAATCGCCTGACCGTTCAGCCGACATTAAAAAAAAGGCGCGCGTATGATTTTATACGCGCGCCTTTTGTTTATATATTGTATATCCTTACGTATGGCAGGAGTGATCGGCCAGCGCCCCGAGGATGCCGCATGATGTGGTCGGCGCCACCTGTGTGCATTTCTGGCGCAACGTCACCAGATGCTGCTTCAGATGCATCAATTCGTTGATACGGGCTTCGACTGCCTGAATATGTGCATCGAGCAGGCCGTTGACATCGCCGCAATCATCCACCGGGGTATCGCGGTAGCGCAGCAGGGTACGCACTTCATCAAGCGCCATGTCGAGCGTGCGGCAATGCCTGATGAAGCGCAGCCGCTCGACGTGATCGTCGCCATACAGACGGTAGTTGCTTTCGCTGCGGGCAGGCTCTGGCAGCAAGCCTTCTTTTTCGTAATAGCGGATGGTTTCCACCTTGGTTTCGGTACGTCTGGCGAGCTCGCCGATCTTGATGGACATGATGGATTCCAGTGACATAAATACTGGAGTAACTATAGACTTTTCAAGCTGAAAAATCAAAATCTTCCGAGGCCAGGCGCCGAAGATAAGTATGCAAATCAACCAAACAGAACACTAATGATCGGTGACGAGTTCCAGCTGCTCTGCCAGATCCTGGATGTATGCGTCCTTGATATCGTAGTGTCGTAAAGCGGCGTCCAGCAGCCGCACGTATTCGCGATTGCTGCCCAGCAGCCCATGGGCGGTGGCAATCAGCGGCGCCACGGTCGCTACCGTGTCATCTGCTTCGTGCATGGCGCTGCCGGGGTTGGCCGTGAAAATAATGGCCTGAACACTGCGGCCATCTTCCAGGCGGACGGGCGCCCAGGCGGGCAGATAAGCGCCTCCCACCATTTCGCGCCGCCAGACCATCCGCAATTCCGGCTCCAGGGTGTACTCATCCAGGCGCAGGGCCAGCCCTTGCGTGCAGCCGCCCGCCGCCAGCGACATCATGCGGCCCGGCTGCTCGGGGCTGCCGCGCCCGGCCAGCAAACGGATGCAGAAACTGCGCCGCCAGCCGTCCAGCACAGCGGGACAGCTTTCCACAAAATGAAAAACCGGGTTCCAGATCAGCGAGCCATAGGCAAACACCCACACCGGTTCATTGGGCGGGCGCCGCGCCAGCATGTCCTGCATGGACGCCTCGATACGCTCTTCCGACCACCATTCATCACCCAGGGCTTCCTTGAAACTGTTCAGAAACGCCCCACCCGCGAGAGAATCCCGATTGAGCATGAGTTTTGTCTAATGAAGTTTCACACCGTTCAGCCGCAGTAAACCCTGTCTACCTGGCCCGCTTCATTGATCACCACATTCAGGCGGTCGCCACGGTAATCCATGGTCATGACCATGCCGGGGCGCAGCACCCGCGTGCGGGGCGGAAACATGGAGTCCTTCACCTGATCGCCCGCTGTGCCCACCAGATGCCCGAACTTACCGGCGCCGCAGGGATCTTGGCGGTTCTGGGCTTCCTGTGCGACGGGCTCGGGCCGATTCTCCGGGGGCGCGCCCGTCTGGCAGGCGGCCAATGCGAATACAGATACAAGCAACAATCGCTTCATGGGAGCTCCTTGGACATTCAGACTGTAATTGCTTTTTTAGCAGAGAAGCCCGGCCTCCGCCAACAGCGATAAGACCTAGTGCCCTTCCCGTACAGCTGCATCCTGCTGGCGTTTTCCCGGGCGCGCAGCTACATTCTCCGGTACCCAGCCTTTTGCGGGCACGCCATGGCCTTTTCACACTATGCAGATTGAACAGCTAGAAATACGCGACCACCTGAGCCGCCACGCTCCATTCGACGAACTTCCCGATGACATTCTGGATGCCGTCGCCAGCCAGGTGCAGGTGCGCTACTTCAAGGCGGGCACCTCCATTCTGGAAAGCGGCGAAACCATTCACGACCTGCATTACATACGAAGCGGCGCTGTCGAGATCTTCTTTCGTTCGGGCAAGCTTTTCAACCGGCTCAGCGAGGGCGACATCTTCGGCCAGGCCAGCCTGCGGCGGCAGAAGCAGGTGCGCTTCCCCGCCCGTGCGCTGGAAGATTCCCTGATCTACTTCATACCGGAAGACGTATTCGAGCACTTGTGCGCCACATGCGACAACTTTGCCGACTACGTAGATACCGAAGGTTCGGGGCGCCTGAAAGCCGTGGTTGAACCGCAAGGCCGCATCAGCGAACTGATGAAAGTCAGAATCAACAAGCTGATCAGCCGTCCGCCCGTCATGCTGGATGCGCAAAACACCATTCACCGGGCCGCTGCCGTCATGACTGAGGAAAGCGTGTCTGCCCTGCTGATCACCCGCACTGCGCCCGAAGACGACCAGCCCCGGGTCACGGGCATTATCACCGACCGGGATTTCCGCACCCGGGTGGTATCCGAGGCCCTGCCGCCCGAAACCCCGCTGTATGAAATCATGTCGCCCGACCCGGTCACTCTGCAGCACACCGATTCCGTGCTGGAGGCCGTGCTGTGCATGTTGCGGCATAACATTCATCACCTGCCAGTGCTGAACCGCCGCCGCCCGGTGGGCCTGATCAATCTGGCGGACGTCCTGCAATACCAATCCCGCAACAGCCTGTATCTGGTCAACGATATTTTCAAGCGCCGCTCCATCAGCGCGCTGCAAAGCCTGGTGCCCGATGTGCGCGCCACCTTCGTGCGCATGGTGGAGGACGAAGCCAGCGCGCACATGATAGGCAGCGCCATGTCCAGCATTGGCCGCAGCTTTATTCTGCAGCTGCTGGAACTGGCCGAGGAAGAGTTCGGGCCGCCGCCTGTGCCCTATTGCTTCATGGTGATGGGCTCCATGGCGCGCGAAGAACAGCTGATCGTGACCGACCAGGACAATGCGCTGGTTCTCGACGACAGCTTCAACCCCGAACAACACGATGAATACTTTCTGAAGCTGGCGAAGTTTGTCAGCGACGGCCTGGCTGCCTGCGGCTACACATATTGCAAGGGCGACATCATGGCGACCAACCCGCGCTGGCGCCAGCCCCTTTCCGTGTGGAAAAAATATTTCACCGACTGGATTGAACGGCCCAATGCCCAGGCGCTGCTCAACAGCAACATCTTCTTCGATCTTGAAGCTGTAGGCGGGCAATCCGATTTTGTCGAACAACTGCGTGAACTGATTGCTGAAAGGGCCAGCCGCAACAAGCGCTTCCTGGCCATGATGGCCCGTAATTCCCTGAGCCGCACTCCGCCCTTGGGGTTCTTTCGCACTTTCGTCATGGAAACCGATGGCCAGCAGCGCAATATCATCAATATCAAGGGCCGCGGCACGGCGCCTCTGACCGACCTGATCCGTGTCCATGCACTGGCCTGCGGCTCAACCGCGCAAAGCTCGTTCGACCGGCTTGACGACATTGCCAAAACCCGCCTGATGCCGCCTGAATCCCTGCAGAAACTGCGTTATGCGCTGGAATTTCTCAGCCTGGCGCGCATCCGCCACCAGGCCCTGGATATTCAGGAAGGGCGCGAACCCAATAACTATATAGAACCCGAAAACGTCTCGTCCACCGAGCGCCATGGCCTGAAAGACGCGTTCCAGATTCTCAGCAACGCGCAGAACTTTCTACGCTACCGCTATCCGCTGAGCGCCAACGGGCAACGGGCATGAAGCAGGCCAGGGAAAAACAGGCCGACTGGGCCGCGTATATGCAAAGCATGGCTTCCCAGGCCCGGCATCCAGCCTTGAAACGCTTTTATCAGGCCGACTGGCCGGGGGCTGACACCCCGCTTGAAGACATTGAATTCATGGCTCTGGATGTCGAGACCACGGGCCTCGATGTCAAAACCCATGCCATTGTCAGCATCGGACTGATTCCCCTGACATTGGCGCGCATTCGCAGCGACCTGGCCTGGCATCAGGTGATCCGGCCACGCGGCGACCTCGTGCCGGAATCCGTGACCTTCCACCATATCACCCACACCGATGTGCTCCAGGCGCCCCGTTTTGATGAAATCCTGGAAGTCTTTCTGGACAAGCTGGCCGGAAAAATCGCTGTGGTGCATTTCCGCCCTATTGAACGCGCTTTTCTGGATAAAGCCGTGCGGCAATGCCTGGGCGAAGGTCTGCAGTTTCCGCTGCTGGACACCATGCAGATCGAGGCCGACCTGCACCCCCGGCGCAAACCCGCCTGGCTGCTGCGCCTGTTCGGAAAACAGCCGCTTTCGATCCGCCTGGCAGACAGCCGCAGCCGTTACAACCTGCCCGCTTACATGGCGCATCATGCGCTGACAGACGCCCTGGCGACAGCCGAGCTGCTGCAAGCCCAGGTGGCCACACATTTCTCGCCACAACAGCCAGTCGGCACGCTCTGGCTTTGAACGAAAAACGGGCGGGTGCAGCAAAGAAACTGCACCCGCCCGTTTTCACAGGGTTTTGCGAGGAATCAGCGAGGCTCGCTCAGCAAGCCCTTGACGATGGAGATGCACCCCACCAGCAGCACCACGGTGAAGGGCAGCCCCGTGGATACCGCCATGGCTTGCAAAGCGATCAGGCCGCCGCCAAGCAATAGCGCAATCGCCAGCACGCCTTCCACCACCGCCCAGAATACGCGCTGAGACACTGGGGCGTTGATTTTCCCGCCCGCCGTGATCGTGTCGATCACCAGCGAACCGGAATCAGACGAAGTAATGAAGAACATGATCACCAATACCACGCCCACGAAAGACGAAATGGAAGCCAGCGGATACTGCCCCAGCATGGCAAAAAGCTGCAATTCCAAAGCCGCGTCCTGCACGCCGGTGAAGTTTTCGGCAATCACCTGATGGATGGCCGTTCCGCCAAAGGCCGTCATCCACAGGATGGACACCAGCGAAGGCACAAGCAACACCGCCACCAGGAATTCACGCACGGTGCGCCCACGGCTGATACGCGCGATAAACATGCCGACAAAAGGTGACCAGCTGATCCACCAGGCCCAGTAAAAGGCCGTCCAGCCCTGCCGGAAATTGTCATCATCGCGCCCGAACGGATTGGACAGCGGCAGGATATTGGCCGCATAGGCGCCCAGGTTGCCGAAGAAACCGCTGATGATCTGCCATGTCGGCCCCGCAAGCATGACGAACAGCAGCAGGATGATCGCCATGACCATGTTGATCTCGGACAGCCGCTTGACGCCTTTCTCGACGCCCAGAACGACGGACCCGGTGGCGATGGCGGTAATGACGATGATCAGGATGGTCTTGGAC
>JAAZDZ010000311.1 GCA_012512545.1 Alcaligenaceae bacterium
CCGTAATACGCTCCCGCTCGCGGCTCGTCGATGCTCACAGCCACTACGATGCGCGGATTCGACACCGGGGCGAAGCCTACAAAGGAGCTGCGGTAGTCCGTCTTACTGTATTTTCCGTTAACAATTTTGCGGGCTGTGCCGCTTTTGCCCGCCACACGATAACCCTGCACTTGGGCCAGCTTGGCGCCATCGGGGCCCGCTGCTGCTTCAAGAATCCCACGCACTTGCCGGGCCACCTGCACACTGAAAATCTGCTTGCTAGTGGCCGCCCCCTCGCGCTTGAGCAGCGACAACGACACCATGTCGCCATCGCGGGCGAACACAGAGTAAGCCTGCGCCAGCTGCAATAACGACACTGAAAGACCATAACCATAGGACATGGTGGCTTGTTCAATAGGCCGCCAACGCTCCCAGGGGCGCAGCCGACCCGCAGCGACACCGGGGAAATTCGCTTCCGGCGCACGCCCGAACCCCAGCTCACTGAATGTTGTCCACATATCCTGCGCAGTCAAACGCTCGGAAATCATGGCCATGCCAATATTGCTGGAACGGCGCACGATATCTGCCACGTTCACCTGACCATTGCGACTGACATCGGAAATCGTCTCGCCATGGAAGCGATAGCGGCCATTGCCCGTATCGAACATCGTATTCATGGTGACTTTCCGGCTTTCCAGCGCCAGCGCCACCGTGAACGGTTTCATGGTCGAACCCGGCTCGAAAGTATCTACCATGACCCGGTTGCGCAGCGCCGGGCCCTTGCGCCCGCTACGGTCATTGGGGTCGTAAGAAGGCAAGTTCACTAGTGCCAGCACTTCCCCGGTCTGCACATCCAGCACCACACCCGCGGCGGCACTCGCCTTGTTCTCTTCCATGGCCTGCTTGAGTGCCGTATAGGTGTCGTACTGTAGACCCGCATCAATGGAAATATGCAGATCCTTGCCGTTCACCGGCGGCACAACCGCCTGCACGTCCTCAATCACCCGCCCCAGACGATCCTTGATCACCCTGCGCGAGCCGGCCTGCCCCGACAAGGCTTCGTTGAAAGCCAGCTCTACGCCTTCGAGGCCCTCATCCTCAATGCTGGTAAAGCCCAGCACATGAGCCATCAGGCTGTTTTCCGGATAGAAGCGCCGCATCTCACCCAATTGATGAAAACCCGGCACATTCAGTTTGCGGACCTGATCGGCAATCTCTGGCGAGACCTGACGCTTGATGTAGACAAACGTCCTTTTGGTATCCGCCACTCTGGCGCTGATGTCAGAAGCGCGCATATCCAGCAGCCTGGCCAGTTCAGCCAACTGCTTTTCCGTTGCGGCGCGCGTATCTTCAGGAATCGCCCAGATGGCACGCGCAGGCACGCTGGCGGCCAGCACCACAGAGCCGCTACGGTCGAAAATTTTGCCGCGTGTAGCAGGCAGCACCAGAGTGCGCTCGTAGCGGCGCTCACCCTGCGCCTGCAGGAATTCGTCATCCATGCCTTGCACATACAGCGCTTTGGCAAACAGCGCAGCAAAGCCCAGCATCAATAGCAGGAAAACCAGCTTGGCGCGCCACATCGGCATCTGGCGATCCAGAACCGGGCTGTTGAAGAAGGGAATACGCTTCATAGCCGCCCTGCCTGCTGTGTCAAGGGGCGGTCAAGATAAATGCTGCGGTCGGGTGTTGCCGTCACCATGCCAAGATCGCTGCGGGCGATATGGTCGATGCGTGCATTACGGGCCAGTTCTGCCCGCTCAAGCTGCAGGCGCCGCCATTCGATGTCGAGTTCGCGGCTGCGATCCTCAAGCCGCTCGACGGCCACAAACAGTTGCCGGGACTGATGCCGGGCGGTCACCAGGGAAATGGCGGAAACCATAAGCACAGCGGCCAGCAGCATGCATAAACGCCCCATCAGCGCCGCCCTCCACGAGTACTGCGGCCGCCCATGGGTACCAATCGCATGGCCTTCACAAAAGAAGCGCCCTGATCGGGTGGCAGGGGCGCCGACGTGCGCTCAGCCACCCGCATCACGGCAGAGCGCGCCCTGACGTTGTCCGTGGTTTCTTCAGCAGTCGGCACAACCTTGCCCAAGGAATGCAGCACCGGAGGCGGCATCTGATCTTCGGGTATGGGCAGACGCGCCATTGCCACCCCCGGCCGGGCTGCCGCTGCAATGCACTGCTTCACCATCCGGTCTTCCAGAGAATGAAAGCTGATGATGGCAAGCCGACCGCCAGGCGCCAGCACTTTCAGAGTTGCCGCGAGGGCGCGAGCGAGCTCCTGGAGTTCCTGGTTGATGTGAATCCGTATAGCTTGAAAGCTCCGTGTGGCCGGGTGTTGACCTTTCTCGCGAGTGCGGACGGCGCCGGCGACGAGCTCGGCGAGTTGGAGCGTGGTGAGTAGCGGCCGGGATTCGCGGCCA
>JAAZDZ010000312.1 GCA_012512545.1 Alcaligenaceae bacterium
AGATAGAAAACATCATCCGTGAAGAAATGGACCGCGCCGGGGCCATTGAGCTGCTCATGCCCGTCGTGCAGCCTGCGGAACTCTGGGAAGAATCGGGCCGCTGGGAAGAATACGGCCCCGAACTGCTGCGTATCAAGGATCGCCATCAGCGCGACTTTGTTCTGCAGCCCACTTCCGAAGAGGTGATCACCGATATTGCCCGCAACGAAATCCACAGCTGGCGTCAGCTGCCGGTGAACTTCTACCATATACAGACCAAGTTCCGCGACGAGCGCCGCCCCCGTTTCGGGCTGATGCGCGGCCGCGAATTCACCATGAAGGATGCCTATTCCTTTGATCGCGATGAAGCGTCCGCACAGGAAAGCTACAACCGCATGTATGACGCCTACATGCGCATCTTCCAACGGCTGGGCCTGCAGTTCCGCCCGGTGGCGGCCGATACCGGCTCGATCGGCGGCTCGCGCAGCCATGAATTCCAGGTAATTGCCGATACCGGCGAAGACCTGATCGTCTTCAACCCCGATTCCGACTACGCGGCCAACATTGAACTGGCTGCAGCGCCCTGCCTGATTTCCGAACGTGCTGCAGCCCGTGAAGAACTGCAGAAAGTAGCCACACCGGACGCGCCCAAATGCGAATTGGTGGCAGAACAACTGGGGCGCCCGCTTACCGACACCGTGAAATCCATTGTGCTGGCCACCGACCCTGCCGAAGAAGGTGGTGAAGTGCGTATCTGGCTGTTGCTGCTGCGCGGCGATCACGAACTCAATGAAATCAAGGCGGCCAAGCTGCCCGGCTTTGAGCAAGGCCATCGCTTCGCCACGGAAGAAGAAATCGTCGAGCACTTTGGCTGCGTTCCCGGCTATCTTGGCCCGCTCAATACCCGCAAGCCGGTCACCGTCATCGCCGACCTCACGGTGGCGAACATGAGCGACTTCATCTGCGGGGCCAACGATGAAGGCTATCACTGTACCGGCATCAACTGGGGCCGCGATCTTCCCGAAGCTCCCGTTTTCGACCTGCGCAATGTCGTCGATGGCGACCCCGACCCGCAAGGCGGCACATTGCGCATCCAGCGCGGCATTGAAGTGGGGCACGTGTTCTTCCTGGGCGACAAATACTCCCAAGCCCTGAACGCCACCTTCCTGCAAACCGATGGCAAGCCCGCCCTGATGCAAATGGGCTGCTATGGCATTGGCGTCAGCCGCATATCGGCTGCGGCCATTGAGCAGAACCACGACGAACGCGGCATTATCTGGCCCCGCGCCATCGCTCCGTTTGAAGTGGTGATCTGCCCCATGGGCTATCACAAGAGTGAAACTGTCCGCACCACTGCCGACCAGCTCTATGCGCAACTGCGCGACGCGGGGGTTGACGTCATGCTGGATGACCGCGACACCCGCCCTGGCATCATGTTCGCCGACTGGGAACTGATCGGAGTACCCCTGCGCATCACCATTGGCGACCGTGGTCTGAAAGAAGGCGTTGTTGAAATACAGGCGCGCCGTTCGGCTGAAGTTGAAAAAATTTCTGTCGGGCGCGCTCATGAACATACGCTGGAAGCTCTGAAAACGCTATGATGCGAAAGCCCTTCCCTCCGGGAGCTTCCCAGTGGGAAGGCGCAGCACAGCCCCCTGCCCGGCCTGCCGTCAGGGGAGTTACAAATTTGGACAAACTCATGCCCATGGAAAGCCGCGATAGCGCATCCCCCTTGCAGATTCGCGTATATTACGAAGACACCGACGCGGGCGGTGTCGTGTATTACGCCAACTACCTCAAGTATTTCGAGCGGGCCCGCACCGAATGGCTGCGCCATCTGGGCCTGGACCAATCCCTGCTCGCAAAAACCGAAGGACGCCTGTTCGTTGTCAAGAACGTTGAAATACAATATCGCAGGCCAGCCAAGCTCGACGATGAGCTCTCCATACAAACCGAAGTCAGCCGCCTGGGGCGCGCCTCGATCCAATTCGAGCAAAGCGCCCTGTGCGGCGGCGAACTTCTGTGCGAAGCCACTGTCACAGTATGCTGCGTCGACGCCACGAGCTTTCGTCCAGTCGACCTGGGCCCCACGGTCAGAAACCTGTTGAAAAACGCGGATTAAATCTATGCAAGCCACAAGCGACATGTCGCTGATTTCCCTGTTGGTGCAAGCCAGTATTCCAGTGCAATTGGTCATGCTGGTACTGGTGGCCATTTCTGTCCTGTCCTGGACTTACATCTTCAGCAAACGGGCCGCTCTCAAGCGGGCCAATGAACAAACCCAACGCTTTGAAGACGACTTCTGGGCAGGCGGCGATCTCTCCGTTTTGCAGCAATCCATTGCCACGCGCCGCGACGAACACGGCGCCCTGGCGCGCATCTTTGATGCCGGCATGACGG
Organism: Alcaligenaceae bacterium; assembly: GCA_012512545.1. Classification (GTDB taxonomy): domain Bacteria; phylum Pseudomonadota; class Gammaproteobacteria; order Burkholderiales; family Burkholderiaceae_B; genus Yanghanlia. The sequence continues at coordinate 2,380 of JAAZDZ010000312.1, forward strand.
AATTCATCAAGGCCAGGCGCGCCAGCAGCAGCCCGGATGCGCTGCTGGACGGCCCCCGGCGAGCCATGCGGGCTTCGTACCAGCGCGAAATGGACACCCTTGAATCCCACCTGAACTTCCTGGCTTCCGCAGGCTCGGTCAGCCCGTATATCGGCTTGCTTGGCACGGTCTGGGGCATCATGCACGCCTTCATGGGGCTGTCGTC
>JAAZDZ010000313.1 GCA_012512545.1 Alcaligenaceae bacterium
CCAGGGTCACGGAAGAGCGGTCGTTGTCGATGGCGTACTGGATGGCCTTGCGAACCAGACGCTTGGTGCCTTCCGCAGACACGGGCTTGACGCCGATGCCGGAGGTTTCGGGGAAGCGGATCTTGGTGACGCCCAGTTCTTTCTGCAGGAAGTCGATCAGTTTGCGGGCATCGGCGCTGCCGGATTCAAATTCGATACCTGCGTAGATGTCTTCCGAGTTTTCGCGGAAGATCACCATGTTGGTTTTTTCGGGCTCGCGCACGGGGGAAGGCACGCCCTTGAAGTACTGGATGGGACGCAGGCAGACGTAGAGGTCGAGCTGCTGACGCAGAGCCACGTTCAGGGAACGGATGCCACCGCCCACGGGCGTGGTGAGCGGACCCTTGATGGATACAACGTAGTCACGCACGGCTTCCATGGTTTCTTCGGGCAGCCAGACATCGGGGCCGTAGACCTTGGTGGATTTTTCGCCTGCGTAAACTTCCATCCAGTGGATTTTGCGCTTGCCATCGTAAGCTTTGGCTACTGCAGCATCCACCACCTTGAGCATGACGGGGGTGATGTCTGCGCCTGTGCCGTCGCCCTCGATGTAGGGGATGATGGGTTCATCAGGTACGTTGAGCGAGAAATCGGCATTGACCGTGATCTTCTGGCCCGCCGCGGGAACCTTGATATGCTGGTAGGACATGAATGCTCCAGGGATAAAATCTGACAAGCGACAGGGCGCAGCAAAACCGCACCCTAGTCTTATATAAGAGTACTCAGTAGTTTAGCCTAAATTAAGGGTTTGCATAAAGGCACCGCTAAAATAGGCCAATTCCTCAAAGAACGGCATCTACCATCCATGTTCAACCCATCTCGCGAACAAGTGCGGCAATTTTTCACCGACGCCTGGGCACGGCATAAGTCGGGAGGCGTGCTGACACCGCTCGAAACCATCGCTGCCCGCATCATGGAGCAGCACCCAGAGTATCAGGCCGATCTCGAAGACCCGCAAGCGGAACATCGCGACTACAGCGTGGAAGAGGGAAAAACCAACCCGTTTCTGCATATGTCAATGCATATGGCCATTCAGGAACAGGTCTCCATTGACCACCCGCCAGGCATACGGGCCGCTCATGAAAAACTCTCGGCGCGCATCGGGCCGCACGAAACCGAACACGTAATCATGGAAGCGCTCGGGCAGGTGATCTGGGAAGCGCAGCGCCTGGGCACCCCGCCCGACAACGACAAATATCTGGAATTGATATTGCGCCACACCACGCGCTGACAGAACACTAGCGGCGCACCGCCAGATCGGACGGCAGGCTGGACAGCCAGGCAGCAATATTGCGGATATCGGCATCGCTCAGTTGCGGCACCAGCGCCGTCATGACTGCATTGCTGCGCGTATTGACTGCGCCGCTACCGCTGGCGCCGCGCTGATACGACCGCAGCGCATGCTGCAGGTAATCGGCATGCTGGCCTGCCAGCACCGGGTAAGTGGGCAGCACCGACGACTTGCCATCCGCTCCATGGCAAGCTGCGCAGGCGAATTTCTCGAAGGCCGCCTGCCCTGCCATGAGATCTGCCGCCCCAGACGGGCCACAGGCAAATGCAAGCGCCAACCCGACGGCGGCCACAGGCTTGATGGTGGGTGATTTCATCATCTCACGCTCTCCTTACCTCAGGTTGGAATAATAGGCAGCCAGATCGGCCATATCCTGATCAGACAGGGTTTGCGCAATGGCTTCCATGGTAGGGAACGTGCGCGCGCCCGCTGCGTAATCCCGCAGAGCGGTAACAATATACTCAGCGTTCTGGCCGGCAATCTTCGGAACGTGGTAAACCTCAGGGAAGCTGGCCTTGTAGCCAGGGATGCCATGACAGCCAATGCACATGGATACTTTAGAGCGGGCGGCTTCGGCATTCCCCTTGATTGCCTCGTCTCCAGCCGCTTCCTGTGCTGATGCCACACTGAGAAATGTCGCGGCCAACACAGCAAAGGCGCGTGTAAGGGAGCTTCGCAACTTCATGATTGATGGCCCTTATGAAATTTACAGATAATTGATTTTTATCAAACAAACTCCATAAAACTGTCAGTGTACGATAATCCAAACTCTGCACGATGACCAGAAACAAGTTGTCACGGATACCCGTCAAGCAATTACAGAAGGATGAGAATGAGCCCCGTTTCCGCCACTCCACAGCCCCGTTTTGAAGGCACTGATCGCTACGTCGCCACAGACGACCTCAAAATGGCCGTCAACGCCGCACTGGCTCTGCAAAGGCCCTTGCTCATCAAGGGAGAGCCCGGCACCGGCAAGACC
>JAAZDZ010000314.1 GCA_012512545.1 Alcaligenaceae bacterium
CCCGCCACGCTGGTCCGGCTGGCGCAATCATTGGGTTATGAAGGCTGGGACGACATGCGGCAGGTGTTCGTGCGCAGCCTGCATCAGATGCCGCGCCGCTACGCTGAACAGGCGCAAGAAGTGGTGCGACGCCGCAGCACACGCGGCGCGCTGGGGCGTCATGTGGCGGCGCAAGTCAGCAATCTGCGCCTGCTTGAAGAACAGAACAGCACCAGACTGGCCGATGTAGTTCAGATACTGCAACGCGCCCGCCATGTCCACATAGCGGGTTTTCGTGCTTCACATGCCCCCGCCTACACTCTGCATTATCTGTACGGCCTGTTCCGCAACTCAATATCCCTGGTACGTGGAGACGCCGGCCTGCTTGAAATGGAGCTGCGCTCGATGCAGCGTGGCGACGCGGTTGTCATCATTGGTTTCGCGCCGTATTCCCGGGAAGGGCTGAGGGTCGCTGAAGCCGCTCAGGAACGCGGCTGCAAAATCATTGCCATCTGCGACAGCGAAGTGGCACCAGCAGCCCGGCATGCCGAGGCCGCCTTGCTGTTTTCCACCGAAACTCCCGGCTTCTTTCCTTCGTCAGCTTCTGCCATGGTGCTGGTTGAAGTGCTGGCCAGCCGCCTGCTGGGCAAGGCAGGCCCCCGGGCCATCGACGCCCTGGGCCTGGCAGAAGAGCAGTTGCATCGCAGCGGCGCCTATCTGGGACCCGCCTCCGCTACAACAGGCTCTGAATGAACTTGCGCAAATGCGCAAGCAGGCCATCGAGATCACGCTGCAAGGCATCGAAACCAGCGGCTTTTTCGAATGTGCTCTCGTTCATGTAGAGCTTGCGGTTCAGTTCGATCTGCAAGCTGTGGCGATGTTCTGATGGCCGCCCCACCCGCGCCACCAGCGCCACCCCCTTGAAAGGGTCGTTGCGGGCAACGCTGTAACCACAATTGCGCAGGTAGTCTTCGATAATGCCCGTAAGGGTTGGGTCGCATGTCGTGCCGTCGCGGTCGCCCAGCACGAAATCCGCCAGCTGTTTACCACTGTCCTGCTCAAGCGCCGCATACGAGTTCGATGGCATGGAATGAAGGTTCAGGTGCCACACCATGCCAAAACGCTCTACCGCTGTGCTGATCTGGCGCCAGAGCGCCTGGTGATAGGGTTCGTAATAGGTGCTGATGCGGTTTTCAAGTTCGCCCACCCACAGCTTGCGGTCATACATGGGCCGGCCATTCACACTGTGCCAGAACAGGCCATAGCCGAGCCGCGATTTTTCCGTCGGGCGGACTTCGCTAGTCCAGGGTTCGGCCAGGATATTCGGGTCGATATCGTCCAGTTCCCGGTTGACATCAATATAGCTGCGGGGGAATTCCGCACATAGAAGCGTGCCGCCCTGCCGGGGAACCGAGCCCCACAATGTATCTACATATGCGTCTTCCGCCCAGCGCAAAGCCGAAACGGGCAGAACCGTGTGGAAATCCTGGGGGTAGATGCAGCCGCTGTGAGGCGAATCGCACACCAAAGGAATAGCTTCGACTGTCGGTGTCAGCAAGCGGTAGGGCTCGAACTCTGAATCTGCGAATTTCATTGCTCACGGTCTCCGTGTAATGAGCGGGCTCAGATTTCACAGCAGCGATTGGCGTGCCTGCCAGCACAGCCGGGTACGGGAAGCCATTAATGCAGAATGGCCCCATGCCATATCGGCATGAGGCCAGTGTAACGATGCAGGCCGCCCTGCAAGATAAGTATTTTCCCGGGCAGCCCTTGCGCCCGAACGCGTGTTGCCTACTGCGACTTGGCGACCATGTATTCCACTGCGGCCTGCAGAGTCGCGTCATCCGCTTGTGTGGCCCCGCGCGGCGGCATGGCACCCTTGCCGTTGATGGTGATCTGCATCATGGCGTCCATGCCCTTTTCCGTCACGGTTGCCCATGCGGCCTTGTCACCCAGTTTGGGAGCACCCGCCACACCTGCCATATGACAGGCCAGGCAGGCTGATTTATACAGTTTTTCGCCCGCCGGGTTCACGGCTTCACCCTCCGCGGAAGCCAATGCAGGAACCATGCCTGCTGCCAGAACAACAACCGATGCGAATTTTGCCGAACGCTTGAACATATGGCTCTCCTGTGCCTGATTTGCCCGTATCGGCTTGCGCCGATCTTGTATAGCTGTATTTCACCGCAAACAGGCCGGTGCCTCTTTGTCCCACAACAAATTCCCGACACGATTTCTCGGGTTTACCCTGCCCTGTCTGTTCCGCCACCCCGTCGCACTGCGGCCAACATCCACACTAGGCATAGGGTTTCAAGTGATAGAATGGTTGTCCCGAACCCGCTGGACCCAGAGATGAGCCACAGCATTCCTCGTTCTCTTGTCAAGGACCTTGATCTTTTCCGCGCCGTTCCCGAACAGGATCTGGACGCCGTGCTTGCCATTGCCCGGCCGATGCGCCTTGTTGCCGGAGACCCGGTCTTTCAGCAAGGGCAGAGCGCCGAGCAGTTCTTCATTCTGCTGCACGGCCATCTGAAAGTCGTCCAGACCACCGCTGAAGGCGAACAGGTCATGGTCCGCTATGTCATTCCAGGCGAAGTCTTCGGCATTGCCAAAGCCATGCGGCGCCCCACTTACCCGGCCTCCTGCATGGCGGTCGAAGAAAGCATTGTGCTGGCCTGGCCCTCTTCCGAATGGGACCACTTCATGACAGGCAACCTGCAGTTTGCGGCCAATGCGCTGCAAGCGGTCGGCCAACGCCTGCAAGATGCCCAAACCCGCATCAAAGAACTTTCCACCGAAGAAGTCGAACAGCGGGTGGCCCGCTGCATCCTGCGGCTGGTCGATTCCTCTGGCGAAAAAACCGAAGACGGCATCGCCATCAACTTTCCCATCACCCGTCAGGAAATCGCCGAAATGACCGGCACCACGCTGCATACGGTCAGCCGTCTGCTGAGCGCCTGGAAAGAACGCGGCATGGTCAATACAGGCAGAAAACTTGTGATCGTGCGCAAGATGGATGATCTCATCCGCCTGGCTGAAGGCAATTTATCTGACAGCGCCAATAAACCGGCCGCACGGAAAAACCCCGTATAGCCGATCTGAATTCATTCCTCGGCAACCAGCCGTATACCCAGGTTGGCGGGCGGTATGCCTACAGAGCACGCACCCGCCTTGGGGTCGCGCATGAAGTTGGTGATCAGGCTGGGGTGCGAGCCGCCTACTACGCGTATGCCGCAGTTCTCGATGGAAGGCATCAGTTCGTTACCCTGCGAGTCGTGGTAATTCACAACATAGCAGGTGTCTGTCCAGTCCCACACATTACCGCCAATATCCTGCACGCCCGCTTTGGTTGTGCTGAAGGTGCCGAACGGCTTGGGGTTGGGGTCTGAGGCTGATTTGCGCTGGGCTTCCAGCGCGTATTCCGCCAGCCAGCGCTGGGCAGGGTTGCTGGAATCGTAGATATCCAGACGCTCGTCCTCAGAAAAAAGCTCTCCGGCGAGCAGCACCCATTCCGCATAAGTAGGCAAGCGGTAGTGGCGGCCCGTATGCCCGCTATACCAGCGCGCGTAATCCTGGGCGTCTTCCCAGCTCACCCCCACGACAGGCATGTCGGGTGCAACGTTATTGCGTATGGTCTTGTGCAACGGACGGCAGCCGCTTTCGCTTACGCACTGCGCGTATTCGGCCTGGCTGACCTGCCGCTTCATGACGAGAATCGGCTTATCAAAGCTGGCGCGCACGCGATGCGGCAGGGCGGGCTGGCCATCTACCAGGCCGCCATCGGTGGTGTAGTATTCGACTTCGCCGGGCGCAATGACGGCAAGGTGATCGGGCACGTTTTCGGCGGCCACATGCAGGCCGGGCACAGCAAGCGCGATAAAACCACCCCAAAGGGCCAGACGAGCGAGAGAAAAACGAGTTGCGAACAGTCGCATGGCAGTCCTTGTCTTCTTGCGGGCCGCCTTACGCGACCCGCCATGAATTCATTGGACCACAAGCGTTGTAAGCAATCTTTGCGCCAGCACAAGTTCAAGACTGAAGCATTCGCCTCATCATTCGACGGCTTTGGTCATGTCCTCCACGACTTTCTTGGCATCGCCAAACACCATCATGGTTTTATCCATGTAGAACAGTTCGTTGTCCAGGCCCGCATAGCCCGCGGCCATGGAGCGCTTGTTGACGATGACAGTCTTGGCTTTATAGGCTTCAAGAATGGGCATGCCATAAATGGGTGAGCCTTTCTGCAAGGCTGCGGGGTTGACTACATCGTTGGCCCCCAGCACGATGGCGACATCCACCTGCCCGAACTCGCTGTTGATGTCTTCCATTTCAAAGACCTGATCGTAAGGCACTTCCGCCTCGGCCAGCAGCACATTCATGTGGCCCGGCATGCGGCCAGCCACCGGGTGGATGGCATAGCGAACGCTCACGCCCAGCGCCTGAAGTTTTTCAGCCAGTTCCTTGACGGCATGCTGGGCGCGCGCCACTGCCAGGCCGTAGCCGGGCACGATCACGACGGTTTCAGCATTGCCCAGAATGAAAGCGGCATCATCGGCGCTGCCACTCTTGACGCTGCGCTGCTGCCCGTCGCCTGCCGCGGCCGTGGATTCTTCGCCGCCGAAACCGCCCAGAATCACGCTGAAGAACGAGCGGTTCATAGCCTTGCACATGATGTAGCTCAGGATGGCGCCTGACGACCCCACCAGCGAGCCCGCAATAATGAGCATGGAGTTGTTCAGACTGAAACCAATGCCTGCCGCCGCCCAGCCGGAATAGCTGTTGAGCATGGACACCACCACCGGCATATCGGCCCCGCCGATGGGAATGATGATGAGCACTCCCAAAGCAAAGCCCAGGGCGATCACCAGCACAATATCCAGCCAGTTCTGCGAATGCCAGAAACTGAAAATGAAGAACAGCGTGGCCAGACCCAGCACGGCATTGATCAGATGCTGGCCCTTGAACTGCACCGGCGCCCCTTGAAACAGACGGAATTTGTACTTGCCACTGAGTTTGCCAAAGGCAATGACGGAACCGGTGAAAGTGACAGCACCGATAAAAGCCCCCAACGCCAGCTCGATACGGTTGCCGCCGGGAATCAGGCCCCCAGGTTCGGCAATCTGGAAGGCCCAGGGTTCGGCCACGGCCGCAACGGCAATGAATACCGCCGCCAGGCCGATCATGCTGTGCATGAAGGCCACAAGTTCGGGCATTTTCGTCATTTCGACGCGCTGCGCCATGATGGTGCCGATAGTGCCGCCAACCAGCAGGCCAAGCAGCACCCACCCCAGGCCCAGCGCCGAACCCGCCAGCGTTATGATGAGCCCCGCCGTGGTGAACATGGCGATGGCCATGCCGACCATGCCAAAGACATTGCCCCGTATCGACGTCGTGGGGTGCGACAGGCCCTTGAGCGCCTGAATGAAGCAGACCGAGGCAACCAAGTACAGGAAGACAACCAGATTCATGCTCATTTGGAGTCTCCTTGGGCGGCGGCAGGGGCTTTACGTTCTTTCTTCTTGAACATTTCCAGCATGCGCCGGGTCACCAGAAAGCCGCCAAAGACATTGACTGCCGCCAACGCCACCGCCAACACTCCCATGGTTTTACCCAGAGGGGTTTCCGTCAGGGCCGCAGCCAGCATGGCGCCGACGATGACAATCGCCGAAATCGCATTGGTCACTGCCATGAGCGGCGTATGCAAAGCGGGCGTGACATTCCAGACCACGTGATACCCCACGTAGATGGCCAGCACAAAAATGATGAAGTTCATCAAGAGGGGGGAGATCGCATCCATGTTTCAGTCCCTTCAGCCAGGCGGCATGCGTTTATTTAAATTGTTCAGGCCCTGAGGACTTTTCCTTCCTGGGTCATCAGGCAGGCCGTAACGATGTCATCGTCGGCGGGCAGTTGTATCTGGGCAGCTTCGGGTGGCAATACCAGTTTGAGAAAATCCAGCACATTGCGCGCATACAGGCTGGAGCTGTCTGCAGCGACCATGGCGGGCAGGTTGGTGTAGCCAATGAGCGTGACATCGTGCTTGCGCACGACCTGATCCGTTTCCGTGAGCGGGCAGTTGCCGCCCACGCCATCCGGCCCCCGGCCCGCCGCGATATCAACAATCACCGAGCCCGGCTTCATGGATTTCACCATATCTTCGGAGATGAGCACCGGCGCCGCGCGGCCTGGAATCAGCGCTGTGGAAATCACGACATCGGCCTGAGCGACGCGCTTGGCGACTTCGGCCTGCTGGCGATCCAGCCAGCTTTGCGGCATGGGGCGGGCATAGCCCCCGACCCCTTCGGCGGCTTCGCGCTCTTCGTCGGTTTCGTAGGGAACATCAATGAATTTGCCGCCCAGCGATTCGACCTGTTCCTTGACAGAGGGCCGCACATCGGAGGCTTCGATGACTGCGCCCAGGCGTTTGGCTGTGGCGATGGCCTGCAAACCAGCCACTCCCACCCCCAGCACAACCACACGCGCAGCCTTGATGGTGCCGGCGGCCGTCATGAGCATGGGAAACAAGCGCTGGTATTCGTTGGCGGCCAGCATGACGGCCTTGTAACCCGCCACGTTGGCCTGGCTGGACAGGACATCCATGCTCTGCGCCCGCGTTGTGCGCGGCGCGGCTTCCAGCGCAAAGGAAGTCAGGCCCGCAGTGGCCAGGCGCTGTAACCCTTCGGTATCGAAAGGGTTGAGCATGCCGACCAGCGTGGCGCCTGGTTTCATGGCAGACAGTTCCGCCACGCCGGGAGCCTGCACCTTGAGGACGAGATCGGCCCCCAAAGCGGTTTGGGCATCGACGATTTCAGCCCCCGCCGCGCGATAGGCTTCATCTACAGCGCTGGCTGCAACCCCCGCGCCCGACTGTACTTGCACCACATGACCCTGGGCCACCAGCTTTTTGACTGTTTCAGGCGTTGCCGCCACCCGGGTTTCTCCAGCCGCCGTCTCGGCGGGTACGCCTATCTGCATGTCCCACTCCAATTATCGAGTTCGGGAATTTTGACACAAAATGCGTCCATCCAGATGTTTACTACGGCTTGGGCCGCCAGCGCAATGCCTGGCGGGTTCCTGGAGCGCGTGGTCAGGCCGTTTCGGGATTGACGCCCGCAGCGCTGGCCTGCTCATCCGCGTGGTAGGACGAACGCACCATGGCTCCCACTGCCGCATGGGTAAAGCCCATGGCGTAGGCTTCGCGCTCGAACATCTTGAAGGTGTCGGGGTGCACGTAGCGGGTGACTGGCAGGTGGTGGGGCGACGGTTGCAGGTATTGGCCGATGGTGAGCATTTCGATGTCGTGCTCGCGCATGTCGCGCATGACCTGCAGGATTTCTTCGTCGGTTTCACCCAGGCCAACCATCAGGCCGGACTTGGTGGGAACACCGGGACACAAAGCCTTGAATTCCTTGAGCAGCTTGAGCGAATGCATGTAATCGGCACCCGGACGCGCCTGCTTGTACAGCCGGGGCACGGTTTCGAGGTTGTGATTCATGACATCGGGCGGCTGCAGCTCGAAAATATCCAGCGCGCGCTGCAGGCGGCCACGGAAATCGGGCACCAGGACTTCGATACGGGTGTTGGGCGAATGCTGACGCACTTCGCGGATGCAGTCGGCAAAATGAGCAGCACCGCCATCGCGCAGATCGTCGCGGTCAACCGAGGTGATCACCACATATGACAGCCTCATGGCACCGATGCTGCGCGCCAGGTTGACTGGCTCATCGGCATCCAGAGGATCGGGGCGGCCATGACCGACATCACAGAAGGGACAGCGCCGCGTGCATTTATCGCCCATGATCATGAAGGTAGCCGTGCCCTTGCCGAAACATTCGCCGATATTCGGGCAGGAGGCTTCTTCACAGACCGTGAACATATTGTTTTCACGCAGGATGCGCTTGATGTCATGGAAGCGCGAACCCGGCGCAGCGGCCTTGACGCGTATCCATTCCGGTTTCTTCAGGCGCTCGGTCTGGACGATTTTGATGGGAAGACGGGAAGTCTTATCGGCAGACTTCTGCTTGGCAGTGGGGTCATAGTCAGCCGGGCGTACAGTAGGTTTACGCTCGGCGACCGGCTCATTGGGTGTGGACATACGCTTCCTGACTACGGGACAGTAAAGGGCATTTTAACTCGCCATGCGAACTGGCCCTGAATGCCCCGGAAAAATCAACGGCCTTTCCAGACAGGACGGCGCTTGTTCATGAAGGCGTCGATGCCTTCATGAACGTCTTCGGCCATCATGTTGTCAGCCATGGTGGCCGCAGCGAAATCGTAAGCGTCGGGCAAGGCCATGCCGCGCTGTCTATGGAACATCGCCTTGCCGGTGCGCACCGCTACCGGGCTTTTCTCGCAGATGGAGCCCACCAGAGCATCTACGGCGGCATCCAGTTCCTGCTCAGGAGCCACGCGATTGATCAGGCCCTGCTCAGCGGCCTGCTCCGCGCTGATGAAGTCGCCGGTGAGCAACATCTCGAACGCCTTTTTGGCGCCTACATTGCGCGACAGCGCCACTGCAGGTGTCGAGCAGAACAGCCCCACATTGATGCCAGACACCGCAAACCTGGCGGTATCGGCCGCCACCGCGAGGTCGCAACTGGCCACCAGCTGGCAGCCAGCAGCGGTGGCGATGCCCTGCACCTTGGCAATCACCGGCACGGGGAACCCGACAATGGTTTGCATGACGCCGCCGCATTGCTGGAAAAGCCGCAGGTAATAGCCGTGATCGCGGTTGGCCTGCATCTGCTTGAGATCGTGGCCTGCGCAAAAGGCCCGGCCCTCTGCGGCCAGCACCACGCAGCGCAGGGATTCATCCGCAGCGGCGCTTTCCAGCGCCTGCTGCAACGCCGTCAGCACCTCTTCGGACAGGGCATTGAATTGCCCGGGACGGTTAAGCGTCAAGGTCAGCACGCCCTGCCACAGCTGACTGATGATGGGGGGTTCCTGCATGCTCATGTTGTCTCCTTTTTCTAATCGAATACCGCTTGCAAGTTGGCCACCAGTTGCTCGCCGACACGCGCCACGCTGCCGGAAATTCCGCAACGGCGCAGATCCACGGTGGGCAGGCCCGCATAACCGCAAGGGTTGATGCCATCGAAGGGCGCGAGATCCATGTCCACATTGACAGCCAGGCCATGATAGGCCCTGCCGTTACGCAGCTTGATGCCCAGCGCACCGATCTTTGCCAATTGCGCGCCCTGGGGGTCGTACCGGCCCTGCTGCTCGTTATAAGGCACATACACACCAGGGGCTCCGGCCATGCGGCGGGCCGTGGGCAGGCCGAGATCGCTCAGGGTGCCGATCACGACATCTTCGAGCTTTTCCACGTATTCCTTGACGAACATCCCACGACGCTTGAGATCGAACAGGCAATAAGCCACCACCTGTCCCGGGCCATGATAGGTGACCTGGCCGCCCCGATCACATTTCACAACTTCGATGCCGCCAGGGTTCAGCAGATGCTCCAGCTTGCCGGCCTGGCCCAGCGTATAGACCGGCGCGTGCTCCACCAGCCAGATTTCATCCGGGGTGGAGGCGTCCCGCGCTTCCGTGAATTCACGCATGGCCTCCCACACAGGCGAATAGGCCACATGGCCAGGCAGCCAACGATATTCCATCACAGACTCTACAGAACCACTTTCACCATGGGGTGCCCATGCAGGCTGCGGTAGAGGCTGTCGAGCTGTTCGCGCGAAGTGGCGCGCACCGTGAACGTGGCGCTGACATAATTGCCGCCCTTGCTGGCACGCAGCTCGACAGTCGTTGAGTCGAAGCCCGGATCGTATTGCAGCACGACCTCCGTGAGTGTTTGCGCGAACTCAGGATGCGAATTGCCCATGACCTTGATGGGGAAGTCACAGGGATATTCGATAAGGGATTCTTCTGGGGGTATTTCTTTCATGTGAAGAACTCCGACCGTATCGGCCGGAGCTTCTCCGCCACAATACGGGGCACCTCCGGTGCCGTGTTTAAAGTTTGCCTGGCCTGACCCCGCCCTGAAGATCAGGGCGGGCGCGCAGGCGCGTGGTCACAAGGCGGCAATCACCGCATCGTAGGCCGCCCGCAGGCGGGTATAAACGGGGCCGGGCCTGCCATCGCCCACGGGCTGGCCGTTGTAGCGCGTGACAGGCAGCACTTCCTTGGTGGCCGATGTCAGCAGTATCTCGGAAGCCGACAGCACTTCGGCTTCTGTGATGGGCCGCGCCTCGAAGGGAATGCCGCATTCAGCGGCCAGTTCTTCCATCAGACCATAGCGTATGCCTTCAAGAATCAGCTTGCCGCGCGGCGGCGCCAGCAGCACACCATTTTTCACAACCCAGATATTGGCCGCCGAACCTTCGGTCAGGCAGCCATTGCGAAACTGGATGACGTCATCGACCCCGGCTTCGATTGCTGCCTGACGCGCCAGCACATTGCCAAGCAGGGAAATGGATTTGATATTGCAGCGCAGCCAGCGCTCATCGGGCGCGCCGATCGCGCTCAGCCCCTGTTCGCGCAGCGCGGCGTCGGGCCGCTTGAATGGCGACACCATGCAGAACACGGTGGGTTCAATGCCTTCGGGAAAACCGTGATCCCGCCTGGCGACACCGCGCGTCACCTGGATGTAGACCACGCAATCGCCCAGCCCTGAGTCTTTGATGAGATCGCGGACAATGCGTTCCCAGTCGGCGCGCGTCAGGCCGCACTCAATGCCTATGGCCGCCAGGCTGCGTTCCAGCCGCGCCAGGTGGGCATCCATGCGAAAGGGTTTGCCGCCATACGCCGGCACAACGTCGTATACGCCGTCGCCGAAAATGAAACCGCGATCCAGCACAGACACCTTGGCGTCGCCCAGGCGCACGAGTTCGCCGTTCAGATAAACCAGACTATCGTTGTCTACGTTGGGAATCATAGGAGGGCCATCACTCGAACAACAGCCGGATTTTGTCGTAGACGCGGCCGAAGAAGCCTGCCTGTGCGACGTCTTCCAGAACATGCAGCGACTCGGTGCGCAGAACATGGCCGTCGAGCGACAGCGAAACTTCGCCAACCTGGGCGCCCTTGGTGAGTGGTGCGATCAGGGGCTGCTCATACTGGGCAACGGGGCGGACCTGATCGGCCTTGCCGCGCGGCACGGTGACCCATACCGGAGAATCAGAACCCAGGCCCACGGTTTCTGATTCGCCTTCCCAGACCCGGGCGGTGACCATGGCGCGCTCGTTGTCGTACAGCTTGACGGTGTCGAAATTCTGGAAGCTCCAGTTCAGCAGCTTGAGGCTGTTTTCAGCACGCGCGGAATCGCTGGCAGCGCCCACCAGAACTGTCAGAATCCGCCGTCCATCGCGCTGCGCCGTGGCGATCAGGTTGTAGCCGGCGGATTTGGTATGGCCGGTTTTCAGGCCATCGACTGTGACATCCGCCCACAACAGGCGGTTGCGGTTGTTCTGCTTGATGTCGTTATAGGTGTATTCCTTCTGGCTGTAGTAATGCAGATACTGGGGGAAGCGGCTGATGAGATGGGCTGCCAGCATGCCCATATCGCGCACCGAAGTCAGGTGTTCTTCGTGCGGCAGACCCGGCGAGTTAGTGAAATGCGTGTCGTTCAGGCCCTGGCGCGCGGCCTCTTCGTTCATCAGCGCCACAAAGGCGGATTCGCTGCCTGCAATGGCTTCGGCCAGCGCCACGGTGGCATCGTTGCCCGATTGCACAATCACGCCCTGCAGGAGGTCGTGTACCGATACCTGAGAATTGGGCTTGATGAACATGCGCGAACCTTCGGTGCGCCAGGCGTTCTCCGACACATGAACGGTCTGTTCCAGCGTGAGGCGCCCGCTTTCCAGGGCCTCGAACACCAGATAGGCGGCCATGATTTTGGTTAATGAAGCAGGTTCGATGCGTTCATCGAGATTTTCGGAGGCGATCACCTGGCCGCTGTTCATGTCCATGCTCATCCAGGCGCGCGCGCCCAAGACTGGGGCGGGCACGCTGGAGAGATTGCCCACCAGGGACTCAACGGGCGCTGCCGGAGCCGGAGAGGCTTCCTGCGCATGGGACAGAACAGAAGCGGAAGCAAGCGCCAGGGCGGCGACAAAAGATGAGATAGATATACGTGTGCGAGAAGTCATCGGTATCGTTGGTTCGGGACTCGTCGTGCAGAAAGGACGAACGGGGGAGCAGCGCTCATTATGACAGACGCAATAGCAGCAGGGGAACCTCTGAAATAAGTCAAGCGGCAAGCAGATCTGCAGTGTCCTGTTCGATTAATCAAACAGGACACTAATGAACAGGCCAGATTTCGCTAAGAAAGTTCCAGAGCCCCCAGGCTCTGCTGCACCAGATGCCGCAATACCAGCAAGCGGCCATGGAAAAAATGCGTGCTGTCTGGAATCACCACCATGGGCAGGCCATGGCCACGGGCAAACTCCATCGCCTCGGACAACGGCACGACCTCATCGGCTTCGCCATGAACCAGCAGCGTATCTTCTGGAACGGACACATCGCGGAAGCGGAAACGCTCAACGGCTGTCCCAGTCAGAATCAGCCGGTCTGGGGTGCGCAGCGATTGCGCGGCCAGTTCCGAGTAAAGCTGGGCGGCCACGGCGGTGCCGAACGAAAAGCCTGCCATCAGCCACTGGCCTGCAGCGGCTTCGGGGTAGCGTTCCTGAAACTGCGCGACCAGGCGCAGCATGTCGGTGGTTTCGCCACGGGCATGGTCGAATTCTCCGGCTGAATCGCCCACACCCCGGAAATTCGGGCGCAACGCCATCAGACCGTGTTCGGCACAGGCTCGGGCGATGGTGGTCACCACCTTGTTGTTGCGCGCGCCGCCATGCAAAGGATGAGGGTGGAGCACCAGCGCCCAGCCCCGGATTTCGCCAGACGGGCGATCCAGCGCACACTCAATATTGCCCACCTCGCCTTCAAAAGAAAGGATTTCAGTGCGAACCTGCATGTTTTCAAATGAGTTATAACGGGAACCGGTTCATTCTACGCTACCCATCCACGCCCCATGCCCTCCTTGCCGCAACTGCCTCTCCCCATGCCGGAACGCATGCAGGCCCTGCTCCAGCAGAGCCTGCCAGAATTCCATTGCATTGAATGGGTGGGCCGTACCACCTCCACCAACGCTGACCTGCTGCATCGCGCCCGCGCCGAGGCGGGCACTCTGGCGCGCCCCTGGCTGCTGGGCGCCCACTTGCAGGAAAGCGGGCGCGGGCGTTCGGGCCGCAGCTGGCAGAACCGCTCGGGCGCCAATCTGATGTTTTCCTGTGCCTTCGACATTTTCCTGCCACCCGCGTCCTTGCCCACACTCTCGCCCTTCGGCGGCCTGATCGCCGCTGAAACCCTGCGCAGCCTGTTGACTGCCTCCAACCGGCCTCTGCTCACCATGAAGTGGCCCAATGATCTGCAATGGCGCTTCGCCAAACTGGCCGGCCTTCTGGTTGAAGTCACGCGGGCGGGCACGGCACGGCAGTCTGCCGATCATCATGTCGCCATACTGGGCATCGGCATCAATCTGGACGATGCCCGCGCGCTCAGCACATCACTGAACCGCCGGATCGCCGACTGGTCGGAAATCGGCCGGGCTGACAGCGCAGCGGCCCGCGTGCGCCCCGAACAAATCGTGATGCGCATCGCGCGCGCCTGGTACGAAAACTTCTCGGTTCTCACTTCGCAAGGGTTTGAAGGGTTGCCGGAACGCTATGCAGCGGTAGACGGGCTGCTGGGCCAGAAAATCGACATTCTGGAGAACGACCGCATCGTGCGCAGCGGCAACGCAGTGGGCGTCAATCAGGCCGGACAGCTGCTGCTGCGCAGCCCCGATGGCGAACATGCCATCTCGGTGGGCGAGGTTTCCGCGAGGACCGCATAATGCGAAACGGCTCCATCCTCCTTGTTGACGCGGGCAATACCCGGGTGAAGTTCGGCTGGCTGCGCCGCGGGCAAAGCCACCGTCAGCCCGACACCCTGGCATTGGGCCATGCCGAACTGGATCAACTGCCGCAATGGCTGGCCAGCCTGCCCGCCCCCCCTGATGCCGCATTGGGCGTAAGCGTCGCCAGCGAGGCAGTGGCCACGCTGATCGAACACACCCTGCAACCTGTCATCACCATGCACTGGCTGCGCAGTTCTGCCTATGCGGCGGGCGTCACGAACCTTTATGAACACCCCGAACAATTGGGCAATGACCGCTGGATCGCCCTGATCGGGCTGGGCGGCCATACGCGATCCGCAGCTCTGCTGGCCAGCTTTGGCACGGCCACGACAGTCGATACCCTGGGCCCGCTGGCGGCCTCGGGGCAGGCCCGGACATACCGCCTGGATGAACAAACGGAAAGCCGCCGCTTTGAAGGCGGCATTATTCTGCCCGGGCCGGAACTGATGCGCCAATCCCTGGCGCGCGGCACAGCCGGCCTGCCCTATGCCCAGGGCGCAAGCGTGGCCTTTCCACGCAATACCCACACGGCCATCAGCAGCGGCATCGCTGCCGCCCAGGCCGGGGCGGTCATCCGGCAATGGCGCTGCGCGCTTGATACCCTGGGCGTTGCGCCCAAGGTGTATTGTTCGGGAGGCGGCTGGCCTCTGGTTGCCGATGAAATCACGGCCACGCTGCAACGCGCCCAGGCTGATAACGGTCTGCCGGTCAGCGCCCCGCACTGGCTGGATGCGCCCGTGCTGGACGGCCTGTCAGCCCTGGCGGGGCAGACACTGCCCTGACCCAAGTCGGCAGCCCTTAGCCAGCAGGGCGTTCCGTATCGGCCAGTCTGGCCTCACCGAACTCGACAATATGCTGATTACGTTCAGACAGCAGACGGGGTGTACGCCCCTGTTCGCTGGGCGGCGTGCCCATGAACCCCTGCCCGAAAGCCAGCACGGCCACATTGGCCAGCAGCACAAGAAAAAACAGAATTCGCATGGTCGGCAAGAAAAAAATGATGGTGGAAGTGTAATGCACCCACACGCAGCCGCAGATCAAGATCCGTCAGACACCCGCCCCCGTGATTTGATACATTACTTCGATCCCGGCATGGTGTTTGCTTTGCTACGCAAGCCTCCAGCCTTTTTTGAACATCTATTCTTCAAACAATGAAACCCATACGCAAAGCGGTCTTCCCTGTTGCGGGCCTTGGAACCCGATTTCTCCCCGCCACCAAAGCCATGCCCAAGGAGATGCTGCCTGTCGTGGACAAGCCGCTCATTCAGTATGCCGTCGAAGAGGCCGTCGCCGCAGGCATTACTGATCTCATCTTCATTACGGGCCGCAACAAACGGGCCATTGAGGACCACTTCGATTCCATTCCCGAACTGGAAGCAGAGCTTGCGGCAAAAAACAAATCCGCCTTGCTTGAAATCGTGCGCAACGTGCTGCCGCCGCATGTGAACTGCATTTACACACGCCAGTCGGCCCCGCTGGGTCTGGGCCATGCCGTGCTGTGCGCCGCACCCATCGTGGGCAACGAACCGTTTGCCGTATTGCTGGCAGACGACCTGATCGACTCCCGCGGCTCGGTTACCGGGCAACTGGTCGAAGCCGCCCACGAACACAATGGCAGCGTTCTGGCCATTCAGCGCATACAGCCCGAACACTCTGATCGCTACGGCATCATCACTGGCGACCCGGTGAATGACAAAACCACCCGCGTCAAAGGCATTGTCGAAAAACCCGCTCCCGCCGAAGCGCAGTCCGATCTGGCAGTGGTGGGCCGCTATGTGCTGGAACCCGAGATTTTCGACCATCTGCGCAGAACACAGGCAGGCGTCGGTGGGGAAATCCAGCTGACCGACGGCATCGCCAGCCTGATGCAGACCCGCGGCGTCTATGGTGTTGAATACGAAGGCGTGCGCTACGACTGCGGCAGCAAGGAAGGCTTCTTCCGGGCCACACTGGAAATCGGCCGCAAATACCACGGCCTGGAGCCCTGACAGCCGCCCGGGCGCAACCGCTTTTACTTGGCCCGGATAGCCCGGTAGCTGTCCATCACGCGCTGCACTGCGCCAGCGTGCTGAAGCACCCAGCCCACCCCGGCCTCGCTCATCTGGGCCAGACGCCGGGGGTCATCCAGCAGTTGCAAGGCCAGTTGCAAGGCGGCCTCGGCGTCCGGCGCACGCAATGCGGCACCGGCATGAATGGCATCACTGACCGCCTGTTCAAAATTATGGGTGTGAGGGCCGACAATCACCGGCACGCCAACGGCGCATGCCTCGATGAGATTCTGTCCGCCCAATGGCGCGAAGCTGCCGCCAATAATGGCAACGTGGCTGGACGCGTAGTAACGCACCATTTCTCCCACGGTATCCCCCAGCATCACCACCGCATTCTGGGCTTCCCGCACCGCGCTGGCGCTGCAGTCGCCGTATTCCAGCGTCGTTGAGCGGCGCACAAACGGCAGTTGCGCATCCGCCAGCATCTGCGCTGCGGCCTCAAAGCGCTGCGGATGACGCGGCACCAGCCTGAACATGGCGGTATCGTCTATTTCCTGGCCCTGTGAACGCATGCGCCGGACCTGCTTCTGAATGGCCTGGATGAACATTTCATCCTCGCCCTCGCGCGTGCTGGCAATGGTAATGACGCGGCGGTTCAGCGCGGCAACGAAATCCCTGCCCTTATCCACCTGTTCGGCGGAAACACGCACGTCAAACTTGAAGTTCCCGGATACCCGCACGGCGGCCACGCCAGCCTGCTCCAGACGCTGGGCATCCTGCAGCGTCTGCGCATGCACCACCGACAACCCGGCGTAAGCTTCCTGCAGCACCTTGCCTGTGCGCAATACCGTGCGCAGGGCGTGGTCGGAAAAGCGGGCACTGACCAGCATCATGGGCACATTGCTCCGGCGTGCCGCAGCCAGCAAATTCGGCCAGATCTCCCGTTCTATCAGTATCCCCGCAACCGGCTGGTAATGATCCAGGAAACGGGCTGTAGCGCCTGGAAAATCATAAGGCAGCCATTGCTGAATCAGCCGGCCTTGTTCGATTTCGCTGGCGAAGGCGCGCGCGCCTTCCTCCCGGCCTGTCACGGTCAGATGCGTGAGCAGCACGTTTTCCCCGCAATCCAGCAAGGCGCGCAACAGCGGTTGCGCCGCGCGGGTTTCGCCCAGGCTGACTGCGTGCACCCATACCAGGCCGGGCAAGACAGGCGCTTTGCGCAGGCGGCCAAAGCGTTCTGCCGACATCACCCCCCAATCGCCACCCGCCCGGCGTGCTCGCAGCCCCATCCATGCCAGCAGGAATGGCGACAGCAGACGCAGCAACAGGGAGTAGAGAAAACGGTTCAAAATAAATACGTTAACCAATCAAACACGACATTCGCCTTTACGCTTAATGTTCAGCGCTGATGTCGGGGCCGTCCAGCCCTGTCAGCAAAGGCGCTCGCCCGGCATCAAAAGCCAGCGCCTGCTCGACTGCGCTCAGCACAGTTTGCGCGGACGGCTCGGCACCGCGCTCACCCAGACTGGCTGTGTAGGACGAGCCCTGCAAGGGTGTACGCACAGGCGTAGATGCTTTATAGATGCCGATAGTGGGCCGCCCCAGGCCCGCCGAAAGATGGGTCAGGCCGCTGTCCAGCCCGATCATGATGCGCGCGGATGCCAGTACGTCTGCCACAGTTTCCAGCGACATGCGGGGCATGACTTCCACATTTTTGCGGCCCTCCACCAGTTGCCTGGCGCGCGCCGCTTCACGTTCATTGCCCGCCAGCAGACGCAAACCCAGGCCCTGCTGATTCAGGTGGTCAAAAACCATATGCCAGTTTTCAGCAGGCCAGAGCTTATCGTCACGGCTGGCCGAAGGCATGATGACGGCATAGGGCTGAACCTCAGCCTGCTCCGTAAAACGCCCCAGCCCGAAATCGGGCGCGCCTTCGTATTCGTAGCCAAAAGCCAGGGCGGCCAGCTTGCGTTGCCGGATGATGGCGGGCTGCCAGAATTCCACCGTATGCCGGACATCGTAGAAAAACGACGCCAGAGGCTCGCGCGCCGAACGGCGGTCCAGACCATGGCGTTCGCCATGCGTCTGCCGCACCAGCCACACGGATTTCATCAAAGCCTGCATGTCCAGCACGACGTCGTAACGCCTGGCCCCCAGGTTGCGACGCAGGGCGGCGCGTTCGGCGCGCGTCTGCGCCGACCACCAGCTCTTGCGCCAGCGACGATGGGCGACAGGAATGACTTCGTTGACAGCGGGATGCCAGGAAGGGACTTCAGCGAAGTTCTCTTCGACAACCCAATCAATGCGGGCGCCAGAAACGTATCGCCCGATATCGCTGATAGCAGGCAGCATATGCACCAGATCGCCAAGAGACGAGGTGCGGACGATCAGGATTTTCTTCG
>JAAZDZ010000315.1 GCA_012512545.1 Alcaligenaceae bacterium
CGACGAATCAGCAACACTTCATGATGCTGATAGTAGCGACGGTTCCCCCGCCGCTTGAGCGGCTTGAGCTGCGTGAATTCCTGCTCCCAATAGCGCAGCACATGCGGCTTGACGCAGCACAGCTCGCTGACTTCACCAATGGTGAAATAGCGTTTGGCGGGAATGGGGGGCAGGTTGACAGATGTTTCGCTCGTACTCATGGACGGATTTTGGATCACTTATAGGAAGCGCGCCGACGTCAGGCTTTCGAGGCCGGACGGCCGGCCTGCTCGACTGCGCTTTTAAGTTTCTGACTGGCATGGAACGTTACCACGCGGCGCGCCTCAATGGGAATGACTTCACCGGTTTTGGGGTTGCGGCCAGGCCGGGGGGGCTTGTCGCGCACTTGGAAATTTCCGAAACCGGACAGCTTGACTTCCGTCCCCCGCGCCAGCGCTTCGCGGATTTCCTCGAAAAAGGCTTCAACGATGTCCTTGGCCTCACGCTTGTTCAGCCCCACTCGCTCGAACAACAGTTCAGCCAGTTCAGCCTTCGTCAGTGTGCGCTCTACAGTCATGGGCAACATTCCTTCTGCCTGGCTTAAGCGCGCTGCCGCGCGCCGTGTTGGGTTTCAAGGGCTCGCAACAACACCGCCATGCACTCGTCAACCGTGGCGTCATCGAGAGTAGCCTGGGGATTTTGCAACCAGAAACGGAAAGCAAGACTCTTTTCGTCTTTTTCAGCGGACTTGTCGCGCCAGACGTCAAACAATTGGATGTCCTGCACCACGCTTAGGTTAGCATCAGACGCAATCGTCCGGGTAAGCGTTTTCAACAATTCCTGATAAGTGACAGCTGCGTTCACCCAGACTGCGAGATCGCGGATGACGACAGGCTGGCGCGAAAGCTTTCTCAACTCGGGCATGGCGCCGGTGGAAATCGCTTCGACGTCGATTTCGAACACAACAGGCGCCTGGCCGATTTCTGCTTTCTGCACCCAGCGCGGGTGCAGCTCGCCCAGCCAGCCGATGGCCTTTCCGTCGAGCTCAAGCCGGGCGCTGCGGCCCGGATGCAGCGCCGGATGAACATCGGCAATGTACTGGAGATCGGCGGCCTGTTTGCCCAGCATGGCCTCCAGATCGGCCTTGACGTCGTAAAAATCCACGGCGCGCGCTGCGGCGCCCCATTGCTCATCCAGAGCCGGCCCCCAGGCTGCGGCGCCCAGGCGGTTGGGCTGTTCGATACCTGCTACGGTGAGATCGCCATCGCGTACATCCGGCGCCCGCATGAAGACCCGGCCCAGCTCAAAAACGCGTACCCGGCTCTGGCGGTGACGCATATTGTGCGCGATATTGGCCACCAGGCCGCCAATCAGGCTGGTACGCATGACCGCCAGTTGGCTGGCAATGGGGTTCAACAGCCGGATGGGGTTGGTTTCACCCGAATAGTCGCGTTCCCATTCCTCTTCCACGAACGAGAAGTTGATGACTTCCTGGTAATCCAGGGCAGCCATGCGCGCGCGCAGTGCGTGCGGACCATGCAGGGTTTCGGAATCCACACGGATTTGTGCGCGAGCCTTTGGGGGCAGATCGGGAATGCGCTCAAAACCATAGATGCGGGCCACTTCCTCGATCAGATCTTCTTCGATAACGAGATCGAAGCGATAGCTGGGAGGGGTCACGACGAAAACGTCGTTCTCGACCGTGAATTCCAGACTCAGACCCTTGAAGATATCTTCTACCTGAGCGCGCTCCAGCGGCAGGCCCAGCACTTTGCGGCAGCGATCCAGGCGCATGCGCACAGGCGCGCGTTCCGGCAAAGCGATGATCTGATCATCCATCGGCCCGACCTGGCCGCCGCAGATATCGACAATCAGCCGGGTCATGTATTCGAGGTCTTCGGTGATGTGCTCGAAATCAACACCCCGCTCGAAGCGGTGGCTGGCTTCGGAGCTGAACTTGTAGCGTCGTGCCTTGCCCATGATGGCCTCGGGCCACCAGAACGCGCCTTCCAGATAGATGTCTGTGGTTTCCAGCGTGACGGAGGTCGCTTCGCCGCCCATGATGCCCGCCATGCTTTCCACAATGTCGCCAGCGGTGATCACACCGACATCGGGCTGCAGTTCCACGACCTGGCCACTCAGCAGTTCGAGCTTTTCGCCTTCGCGTGCCCAGCGCACCGTCAGCCCGTCCTGTATGCGGCGGATGTCGAACACATGAGTGGGTCGGCCCAGTTCCAGCATGACATAGTTGGAGATATCCACCAGGGCGGAAATTGACCTCTGGCCGGCGCGCTCCAGCTGTTTTTTCATCCATTCGGGCGTTGCCGCGCGGGCGTTCACCCCACGGATCACGCGGCCGGCGAAACGCCCACAAAGATCGGGGGCTTCGACCTTGACGGGCAGCCTGTCGTCAATGGTGGGTTGAACGGGCTCGAATTCGGGCAATGTGAGCGGCGCGCCGGTCAGCGCTGCCACTTCGCGGGCCACGCCGCGAATTGACAGGCAGTCGGCGCGGTTGGGCGTGAGCTTGAGCGTGAAAACCGTGTCGTCCAGATCGAGATGAAGGCGGATATCCTCCCCCGTTGGCGCATCGGCAGCCAGCTCCATCAAGCCGGCGTGGTCTTGCGACAGACCCAGTTCGCGGGCCGAGCACAACATGCCGGCGGATTCCACGCCGCGCATTTTCACCGGGCTGATCTTCATGCCACCGGGCAGTTCGGCGCCCACGCGGGCCAGCGGCACTTTCAGGCCAGTAGCCGCATTGGGCGCGCCGCAGACAATCTGCAGCGGCGTGCCGCTGCCGTCATCCACCTGACAGACCCGCAAGCGGTCGGCATTGGGGTGTGGCTGCACATCGGTGATATGGGCCACCACGACGCCAGAAAAGGCTGGCGCCACGCTCTCGGTTTCTTCGACTTCCAACCCCGCCATCGTCAGGCGATGGGAAAGTTCCTCGGTATCGAGATCAGGATTGACGTAAGTACGAAGCCAGGATTCTGGAAATAGCATGATGTTCTCGGATGACTCAGGCGGTCAGGTAAGGGGGACGCGTGTGCTGTTTTTTCTGCCGGGCGCAAAGCTTCAGTGGTTGAACTGACGCAGAAAGCGCAGATCACCTTCAAAGAACTGGCGCAGATCGTTCACGCCGTAGCGCAGCATGGCCAGGCGCTCAAGGCCCGAACCAAAGGCAAAACCGATATAGCGTTCAGGGTCGAGGCCATAGTTGCGCACAACTTGCGGGTGCACCTGGCCAGAGCCGGAAATTTCCAGCCAGCGCCCCTGGTTCGGCCCGGATGTGAACATCATGTCGATTTCGGCAGACGGTTCCGTGAAGGGAAAGAACGACGGCCGGAAACGCACGGAAAGATCGTCTGTTTCGAAGAAGGCCCGCAGAAAATCGGTATACACGCCTTTGAGATCGGCGAAGGAAATGTCTTCGGCAATCCACAAGCCTTCGACCTGATGAAACATGGGCGAGTGCGTCGCATCGCTGTCAACACGATAGGTGCGCCCCGGCGCAATCACCTTGATAGGCGGCTTGTGCATGCGGGCATAGCGCACCTGCATGGGGCTGGTGTGCGTGCGCAACAGCAGCGGCAGCCCCTGGTCATCCTTCATATCCACATAGAAGGTGTCCTGCATAGAGCGGGCCGGGTGGTTTTCGGGATTGTTCAGCGCCGTGAAGTTGGTCCAGTCGTTTTCAATTTCGGGGCCGTCGGCCACATCAAAACCGATGGAGCGGAATATGGCTTCCACACGCTGCCAAGCCTGAATGACAGGGTGAATGCCGCCAAAGCCGCGACCGCGCCCCGGCAAGGTGACGTCGATAGTCTCAGCGGCCAGGCGGCGGTCGAGCTCTGCCTGCTGCAACTCGGCGCGACGGGCGCTCAGCAAGCTTTCAACCTGCTGCTTGAGCTGGTTGATGCGCGCGCCCTCTTCCCGCTTGCGTTCTGGTTCAAGGGCACCCAGGCCCTTGAGCATAGCAGTCAGCGCGCCGTGCTTGCCCAAAAACCTGGCTTTTGCGTTTTCAAGCGCTGCCGCATCATGGGCTTGCGCGAATTCTTGTTTCGCCTGAACGATCAGATCATCGGCCTGGGTAGTCATTTTGTGTCTTTCCAAATGCGAACGGGGCACCAGAGGGCCCCGTTTCGCGGATCAAAATAGCTCGGCTGATCAGGAAGCCAGAGCCGCCTTGGCCTGCTGGACCACGGCGGCAAAGCCTGCCTTGTCGTTGACAGCCATGTCGGCGAGGACTTTGCGGTCGAGCTCGATCTGGGCCTTTTTGGTACCGGCGATGAAGACGCTGTAAGTCACGCCTTGCTCGCGGCAGGCCGCGTTGATACGAGTGATCCAGAGCGCGCGGAACGTGCGCTTTTTATTGCGGCGGTCGCGGTAGGCGTACTGGCCTGCCTTCAGAACCGCTTGTTTGGCAACCCTGAAGACGTTACCGCGACGACCGCGGTAGCCCTTGGCTGCCTTGAGAACCTTTTTGTGGCGTGCGTTAGCGGTGACGCCGCGTTTTACGCGTGGCATATGTGATCTCCGTTAATCAAGCGAAAGGCATCATTGCCTTGACAGACGCGACGTCGGCGTCGTGAACTGCGGTGGTACCGCGCAGTTGACGCTTGTTCTTCGTCGTTTTCTTGGTGAGGATGTGGCGCTTGAACGCCTGACCCCGCTTGATGGAGCCGCTACCGCGAACCTTAAAGCGCTTGGAAGCGCTTTTCTTGGTTTTCATCTTGGGCATAATAAAACTCTATTAGCTGCATA
>JAAZDZ010000316.1 GCA_012512545.1 Alcaligenaceae bacterium
AACACACCGCCAGCGCATTAGGCCAGGTCAGCACGGCTAAAAATCAGCAAGTCTCTGAACCCACCACAGGCGCGTGCCGGCGAATGTAATCCCGTACTTCTTGTTCATCGCACGCCATGTTCACCACACGCTGCGGCAACGATGCCAAACCTGCGAGATGCTCCGGCACGGGTGGTTCGGTACCAACCGCCTCCAATATCGTTTCGGCGAATTTCGCTGGCAGAGCGGTTTCCAGCACCAGCATGGGCACGCCGTCTTCGATGTAATCGGCCGCAACCTTGACGCCATCGGCCGTATGCGGGTCGATCAGCACGCCGGTTTCTTGCTGTACCTTCCTGATGGTGAGCAGGCGATCGGCATGAGAGCTGGCGCCCGAGACAAAGCCATAGCGTTCTTCAAATTGCGGCTTCAGGTGGCTGAGATCGAACTGGCCTTGCGTTTCCAGGCCCTGCCATACCTCGCGCAGGCGATTGGCGTCGCGGCCCAGCAGATCAAACACAAAGCGTTCGAAATTCGATGCCTTGGAGATGTCCATGGACGGGCTTGAAGTGGCGTGTGTCTGCGCCGCAGAGCGCGGGCGATAGACGCCAGTGCGGAAGAACTCTTCCAGCACATTGTTTTCGTTGGTGGCCAGCACCAGGCGACGGATGGGCAGGCCCATTTCGCGGGCGATATGCCCGGCCAGAATATTGCCAAAGTTGCCGGACGGTACGCAGAAGGAAACTTCAGTGGCCTGGCCTGGTTCGGTGGCGCGCAGCCAGCCCCAGAAGTAATACACCACCTGGGCCGCGATACGCGCCCAGTTGATAGAGTTCACGGCGCCCAGCCGGTAGTCGCTCTTGAATTCGAGATCGCCCGCCAGCGCCTTGACGATGTCCTGGCAATCATCGAACACGCCATCCACAGCAATATTGTGAATATTGGCGTCTTGCAGCGAATACATCTGCGCCCGCTGAAAGGCGCTCATGCGCCCTTGCGGCGACAGCATGAACACGGTTACGCCGCGTTTGCCACGCATGGCGTATTCCGCCGCCGAGCCGGTATCGCCGGATGTCGCACCCAGAATGTTCAGCGTCGCGCCACGGCGTTCCAGCACGTATTCGAAAACCTGGCCCAGAAACTGCATGGCCATGTCCTTGAAAGCCAGTGTCGGCCCTTCCGACAGCCCCAGCAGGCTGATGCCGTCTTTCAAGGGCTTGAGTGGCACCATGTGCGGGCCGGGGAAAGCTTCCTTGCTGTATGCGGCCGCCGTGAGCTTGCGCAAGTCTTCCCGGGGAATGTCGCCAATGAACAGGCCCAGGATTTCCGCAGCCAGTTCAGCGTAGCTCAGGCCGCGCCACTGTTCGAGTGTGGCGGCGGCAACCTGGGGAATGGTTTCCGGCACGGCCAGGCCGCCGTCCGGCGCCAGACCTTCCAGCAGAATGTCGGAAAACGGCTGTGGCGTCATGCCCCCGCGTGTGGAAATGTATTTCATATCTGTTCCTCAACGCGCAGACGGGTGACTTCCGAACGCACGAAGGGCAGTTTCTGGATGTTTTCAATAGCCTGCATCACCGAGCCTTCGCGCGCCCGGTGCAGCAGAAAGATGATGGTGGCTTCGTCGGCCTGATAAGGCTCTTGAATCATGGAGCCGATCGAAATACCGGCTTCCGCCAGAATGCCGGAAATATCGGCCAGCACGCCGGGACGATCCGCCACCCGCAGGCGCAGGTAGTAGGCGGACTCGATATCGCCTGCCGCCAGGATGGGAATATCTTCGACCGCATCGGGCTGGAAGGCCAGGTAAGGCACGCGATGTTCGGGATCGGCGGACTCAAGCCGCGCGACATCGACGAGATCGGCCACCACAGCAGAGGCCGTCGGCATTTCACCAGCGCCCTGGCCGTAATACAGGGTGGGGCCGACAATATCGCCATGCACCAGCACGGCGTTCATGGCGCCGTCCACCGATGCCAGGGGGCTGCTCATGCGGATCAGGGTGGGATGCACCCGCAATTCGATGCCGTCATCGCGGCGGCGGGTGATGCCAAGCAGCTTGATGCGGTAGCCCAGGCGGGCCGCATGCTGGATATCTTCGGCTTCCAGCTTGGAAATGCCTTCGATGCAGGCTTTATCAAACTGCACGGGAATGCCAAAAGCCATGGAAGCCAGCAGCGTCAGCTTGTGGGCGGCATCCACCCCTTCGATATCAAAGGTGGGGTCGGCTTCCGCATACCCCAGGCGCTGGGCTTCGGCCAGCACCGTGTTGAAGGGCTCGCCGCGCGACTGCATTTCCGACAAAATGAAGTTGGTCGTGCCGTTGATGATGCCGGCGATCCAGTCGATACGGTTGGCGCTCAGGCCCTCGCGCATCGCCTTGATGATGGGAATGCCGCCGGCAACGGCGGCCTCGAACGCCACCATGACGTTGTTTTCGTCGGCTGCATCGAATATTTCATTGCCATGCAGGGCCAGCAGCGCTTTGTTGGCGGTAACAACGTGTTTGCCCTGGTTGATGGCCTCCATCACCCATTCACGCGCTGCGGTTTCACCCCCGATCAGTTCCACCACGACATCAATCTTGGGGTCGCGGGCGATTTCCATGCCGTCAGTGGTGATTTTCACTTTTTCATCGGCCAGCAGCTTGCGCGCTTTTTCAACATCGCGCACCGCCACGGCCCGGATCTCAATGCGGCGCCCGGCACGCCGGGCGATTTCCGCTGCGTTGTTCTTCAGCACCTTCCAGGTGCCGCCCCCAACAACGCCAAGGCCCAGCAGGCCAACCCTGATGGGCGATGTCGCCTTGCGAGGCTTCTTGCCGGGTTTTTTCTTTTCTACAATCATTTACCTACACCGTCCTTGCGGAACATATCCTTGAT
>JAAZDZ010000317.1 GCA_012512545.1 Alcaligenaceae bacterium
AGGCGAAGTGGTCGTAAGCACGCTCAACCCCGATTACCCCCTGCTGCGTTTTGGCACTGGCGAATTATCCGCTATCTTGCCGGGCGAGTCGCCTTGCGGACGCGGCAATCTGCGCATCCGCGGCTGGCTGGGTCGTGCCGATCAGACCACCAAAGTGCGTGGGTTGTTCGTCCACCCGGCCCAGGTGGCCCAGGTGGTGGCGCGTTACCCCAGCGTGCTGCGTGCCCGCCTGGTGGTGGCGGGAGCGGTGGGGCGCGACAGCATGGTGTTGCGTATTGAAGTCCCCGAAGCGGCGGATGGCCTGGCCGAAAGCGTGGCAAATACCGTGCGGGAAATCACCAAGCTGCGCGCCGAGGTCGAGTGTCTGGCGCCCGGCGCTTTGCCGAACGATGGCAAAGTCATCGAGGATGTCCGCGACTACCAGTAAGAGTAAGAGCAGGGCCGTCGCAGCAAGCAGTAAAAAGCCGCGCTTCACAATGAAGCGCGGCTTTTTTATTACCCTGGTTCAGAATGCCGAACAGTGGCCGCCCGTAGGGGCCTGCCCCGAGCCAGCGGCAAAGAGCGGAGGCTCATGGCGATGGTTGATGTCGGCGGAATTCACCCAGTCCCATCCCAGAAAGAGGGCCAGTGCGAGCCAGAATATGGCCAGAGTGGTGTTACGAATGCCCATGTCTGTTCTCCTCAGAAGCCAAAGCGGCGACGCATGCGCACGCCAACCAGGGAGCCGCAGAATGCCAGGGCGACCCAGATCCAGCCGTGCAGGCTGCCGGTGGAAATACCGCTGACCATGGCGCCCACATTGCAGCCGAAAGCCAGTCGCGAACTGTAGCCCAGCAGAAAGCCTGCCAGCAGGCCGATGACCCACTGGCGGCCCGTAAGCGGCGCCGGGCTTGAGGTCTTGCGGGCGGAAATCCACAGGGCGCCTGCCAGTATGCCCAGGTTGGTGATGGTGGTGACATCCAGGAAGACGGTCTGGCTGAGCGCATTGAAGTTGCCGGACTGGCTCCAGAAAGCATTGGCAGTGGGGTCGAAGACGCCCGCTGTGGTGGCAATTTTTGCGCCCCACAAGCCGAAGCCGTACACCACGCCCCAGGGCTGGCCTGCAAGCAGCAGATTCAGGACGGCAAGCAAGGCCAGCCCTACGCCCGCGATGAGCAGGCGGCGATCCAGCCAGCGCGGCGCGTCCTGGCTGCCACCGCGACTCCAGGCCAGCGCCAGCCCGCCAAGGACGGCCAGACCTGCCAGAGTGAGGCCAAAGGCGCCAAACGGGCCGACTTCATTGACCAGCCCCACAGGCGGTGTCGCGCCCAGGGAAAGCCAGCGGTCCAGGTGCGCCGAGCCCAGGAAGCTGCCGACGATGAACATGGGAAGAATCGCCATATTCAGAGGGATGCCCATGCCCGCCTTGTATAGCGTGCCAGAGCCACAACCATCGGCAATCTGCATGGCCGCGCCGAACACGAAGGCGCCGATCAGCAGGCTGATGCTGGGTGGGCCCAGCGCGGCCATCAAATCGTTCGGAAAGAGTGCCAGAAGCGGCATGGAAATGGCGGCGGCGACGGCCAGCAGGCCCAGTTGAGCCATCACGCCCGAGGCGTCGCGCTGTTCAATCAGACGCCGCCAGCCAGTGGTGAAGCCGAACCGGGCGCCAGCGAGAATGCCACCCATGCCTACGCCGACAAGAAAGAGGACAGACTGGCGCAGAGAAACAAACCAGGCCAGGGCCAGAACGCAAAGGGCGATGGTCAGAGTAAGAGGAAGACGGGACATGGCCTACAGGTGGAGTGAGTGAAGGGCTGCAATGCAACGGGCAGGGCGGCGGCGCTCTGCGTGGGAAGAGCGCCCGCCTGTGGTTTGCAGGGCCTGTTTAGTTGAAAGTGAAAGCGCCCTTGAGTTTTTCCAGCAGCTGGGCGCTGCGCCCCGGGGTGTTGTCCATGGGCAGGGCTTCGGCCGTGTTGGTCCAGTCAGCCAGGGATTCAGGGTACATGCGGACGTTGGGCAGCCCGGCCAGTTCCGACAGGGCGAACCAGTCGGTGGCGGCCCAGTGGCCCGTATTGCAGAAGGCGATGGTGTCATCGACCAGTTCCGGGAAGCGCTCAGCGGCGATCTTCTTCGCCTGGGCGGCTGAAACAATTTCGGTGGAGTCGGGTTTGAACCACACGCTGTGTTCAATGTTGACCGCGTTGCGGATGGTGCCAGGCACAGAGGCGGTGGGCGCTTTGGCCTTGCCGGTAAAAAATGCCGTGGGGCGCGCATCGACCAGCCGGGCGTTCGGGTTGTCGATCTGGTTCAGGATGTCAGTCCGGGATGCCAGGATATCCAGATTCAGGACAGGCTGGTACGCGGAAGGAGCGACCTGTGCTGCTGCCTGGTCTTCGGGCAACCCCGCTGCCCGCCACGATTGCATGCCACCATTCAGGATGGCAAGCTGTTCCAGGCCAAGGTGTTTCATAGTCCAGTACACGCGGGCGGCGGCGCCGAAATCGGTTGTGTTATCGCCAGTGGACACCACGATGGCATGGGTGTTTTCGTCCAGCCCCAAGCGCTGAACCAGCTTGGTGAGTTCAGTGATTTCGGGCAACTGGCCCGGGTTGTTGGCGGGCCCGCGCCACGCCGCGTAAGGAGCGGACAGCGCGCC
>JAAZDZ010000318.1 GCA_012512545.1 Alcaligenaceae bacterium
CATACAGGGCCCGCGCAAACCCCCAGTAATCCGCGCGACGGCTTTCCGGTTCGTAGATGGGGCCGGGCGACGCGAATACCCGCGCGGCCTCCCCCCAGCCTATGGTCGAAAAACCGCCGAACAGGCGATCCTGAACAGGCATCTCAGATGCATCGGCCGCCTGGCGCTTGGCCAGCTGGGCCTGCAAGAGTTCGCTTTTGCGGATGACGGGAATGCGGCCCAGCGATTCGCGATCCTGCACATCGCCTGGCTCCACGCCCTGCAGCTGCTGGGCGATGGCCGAAGCGCGTTGCCGGGCCTGTAGCAGGGCCTCCGGCAGCCGCGAGAACAGGTTGTCCTCGCGCTCGGCAACGCCCGCTGTTTCGCGCTGCTCATAATATGTTGTCATGATTCAACCCTCTATGCGAGCCAACGCTTGCGCCGTCTGTAGAACTTGGTGTCGCGGAAGCTCTTGCGCTCGCCACTGGATACGCCCAGGTAGAACTCCTTGACGTCTTCGTTCTCAGCCAGTTCCCGGGCTTCGCCATCCATCATGACGCGACCGTTTTCAAGGATGTAGCCGTAATCCGCATAGCGAAGCGCGATATTGGTGTTTTGTTCAGCCAGCAGGAAGCTGACTTTTTCGCGCTGATTCAGGTCGCGCACGATTTCGAAGATTTCCTCCACGATCTGCGGAGCCAGCCCCATGGAGGGCTCATCCAGCAGAATCATGTTGGGATTGGCCATGAGGGCGCGTCCGATGGCGGTCATTTGCTGTTCGCCGCCCGAGGTATAGCCCGCCTGGCTGCCGCGCCTTTGCTTCAGCCGCGGAAAATACTGATACACGCGTTCAAGGGCAGTTTGGGTGTCGGCCCGTCCCAGGTTGCGCGTATACGCCCCGGTGAGCAGGTTTTCCTCGACAGTCAGGTGGGCAAAGCAATGCCGCCCTTCCATGACCTGCACCACGCCACGCTTGACGAGATCTGCCGGAGTCAGGCGGTCGATGCGCTCGCCCCGGTAATCGATGGAGCCCTTGGTGACATCGCCCCGCTCTGCCTTGAGCAGGTTCGACACGGCCCGCAAGGTCGTCGTCTTGCCCGCTCCATTGGCCCCCAGCAAAGCCACAATGTGGCCTTCCGGGACCATCAGCGACACCCCTTTTAGAACGAGGATGACATGGTTGTAGATCACCTCGATCCCATTGACGTTCAAAAGAATGTTGGCGTCTTGCCGCGTCTCGACATTGGTATTCATTGATTGTGCACCTATCTATGCCGGGCCCGCGAGCCCGACGCTTATCCACCTGGCGGTCGGCATGCCGCGCTGATTTGCCTGGCACGCAACCACGCTTGCGCCCGGTTGCGTGCCAGGGCCTGCCCCGAGACGATTAGCTTTCTTTCGAGCAATCGCGCGGTTCGATCTTCTTCTCGGCGGCATGGCGGGCGCCGTATTCCTTCACCAGCGGGTCAACGAAATCGCGGTTGGACTGATACCAGTCGGAAACAATTTCGAACTTGGAGCCATCCCACTGAATGATGCGTGCCCAGTCATCGCCCATGTGGTCTTCGCACGACGTGCGCACCGGACGCAGAATGTTGGAGAAGCCGAGTTCCTCAAGACGCTCCTCAGTGAGGTTGAGGTTCTCGAAACCCCAGCGCACTTGCTCAGGCGTCATGTGCTTGCCCTTGCCGAATTTCTCCTGGGCAGCACGGATGGCCTCAACCTGCAGCATGGAAATGATCAGGCCGCGCGTGTGAGCGATGGTGCCAACGGTTGCGGCGCCGGGGCTGGTGCCCTCGCCTTTGTCGTACACGTACGTTTTGAGGTCTTCGTGCACACGGCCTTCATCGGCACTGTTGTGAACGGTGATGCCGTTATAGCCCTTGGCGATGGCGCCGAGATCCTGGACATCGGTTTCGGAAGAAGCCCACCAGATGCCGTAGATCTTCTCGCGGGGATACCCTACTGCCTGGGCCTCGCGGATGGAGGTGGGCGTCATGATGCCGGCACTCCACAGCAGGATGTAATCAGGACGACGCTGACGGATCTGCAGCCAGGTGGACTTTTGTTCCACACCGGGAGCGGTCACCGGATAAAGCTGCAGTTCAAAGCCGTTGGCCTTGGCACGCGATTCCAGCAGAGGGATGGGCTCCTTGCCATAGGGCGAATCGTGATAGACCAGGGCGATCTTCTTGCCCTTGAGCTTGTCCTCGCCGCCTTCCTTCTTGGCGATGTCCTGAATCATGACATCGGCAGCCGTCCAGTAGTTGCCCAGCAGCGGGAAGTTCCACTCGAACACCGTGCCATCGGCCGATTGCGACAGGCCATAGCCCATGGTTTCGATGGGAATACCATCGACAATGGCGCGGTCGGACAGGGCGAAGGTAATGCCTGTGGATTGCGTATCGAAGCCCGATGCGCCGCCACGCGTTGCCTTCATGCGCTCATAGCATTCCACACCACGGTCGGTGGCATAGGCTGTTTCGCATTCCTCGTAAACGATTTTGACGCCGTTGACGCCGCCATCGCGCGCATTGACGAGCTTGAGGTAATCCTGCTTGCCATCGGCCCATGGAATACCCAGCGGTGCAAATGAACCGGTGCGGTAGGTCAGCAGCGGCACGAACTGTTCTTCAGCGGCGAAAGCCGGGGCTGTCGTCCCCACCATGGCCGCCGTAACGGCCGCCATGGCAGCGGCGAATTTGATTTTATGTTTCATCTCCAAGTCCTCCTGGTGTCTATGCACCGTTTGTGTGGCGTGCCGACCGAAGAGTCGGCGCCGTTTTGCAGATAAATTGCCTGCCCACGCATTGATCAGTGCGGGAAGGGCCAGATACGCATTTTCTCTTTGCCTATGCTCCACAGCCGGGCCAGACCATGAGGCTCGACAATGAGGAAGAAAACGATCAGCGCGCCGAACACCATGTGTTCGATATGGGACGCTGTATCGACTGCCAGAGGCAAGCCCAGCATGGGGGGAATGTTGGTCAGCAAGACCGGCAGCAGCACCATGAACGCTGCACCGAAGAAACTGCCCACGATGGAGCCCAGGCCGCCGATGATGACGATGAACAGCAGCTGCAGGGAACGATTGAGGTCAAAGGCCAGGGGTTCCCAGGAGCCCAGATGCACATAGGCCCACAGAGCGCCAGCCACGCCAATAATGAAAGAGCTGACCGCGAAAGCCGTGAGCTTGGCATAGACCGGGCGGATACCGATCACCGCTGCTGCGACGTCCATGTCGCGTATGGCCATCCACTGTCGCCCGATGGCGCCACGCACCAGGTTCTTGGCCAGCAATGCGAACACCACCACAAAGCACAGCACGAATATGTAACGCCGCCCAGGCGTCTGGATCGGCAGGCCGAAGAACTCCAGAGCGGGCACCGAAACGTTGCCTGACGACGAATAGTTTGTGAAATACGGTATGCGCAGGAATGCCCAATCGACGAAGAACTGCGCTGCCAGCGTGGTGACCGCCAGGTACAACCCGCGGATACGCAAACTGGGAATGCCGAACATCACCCCGACCAGCGTAGCGAACACGCCGCCCAAAAGGATTTGAAACAGCAGAGGAAGTTCGGGAATGCGTGCGCCGAAGTTCCACGCGGCATACGCCCCGACCGCCATAAAAGCGCCCGACCCGATGGAAATCTGCCCGCAATACCCCACCAGGATATTGAGCCCGATGGCCGCCAATGAAAGAATCAGGAAGGGGATCAGGATGGCCTGAAGAAAATAGTTTGATGCCGCGAAGGGAATCACCAGAAATGCCACCAACAGCAAGCCAATGATGAAGGCGCGATCTTGGCGGATGGGAAAGATCTGCTGGTCAGCCCTGTATGAACTTTTGAACTGACCGTTCTCACGATAATACATAGTATCTACCTACCAAGAATGACTCTTTACACCCGGTCGATGATTTTTTCACCGAACAAGCCCTGGGGACGAAACAGAAGAAACACCAGCGCCAGCACATAGGCGAACCAGATTTCTATACCCCCGCCAACGAATGGCCCCAAATACACTTCGGACAGCTTTTCGCCCACACCGATGATCAGCCCGCCAATGATGGCGCCGGGTACGGATGTCAGCCCGCCCAGGATGACCACGGGCAGCGCCCTCAGGGCCGCAGTGGACAAGGTGAATTGCACGCCGTATTTCGAACCCCACACAATGCCTGCGACCAGAGCCACCAGACCGGCGACTGTCCAGACCACCACCCAGATGCGGTTAAGCGGGATGCCGATGGATTGCGCAGCCTGGTGATCATCGGCCACGGCCCTCAGGGCGCGCCCCACGGAGGTGTACTGGAAGAAGAAGGCCAGAGCCGCTACCAGAACGGCTGCCACCAGCGCCGCTGTGAGGTCTTCCATGCTGACAAGCACGCCGCCATCGAAAGTGCTTTCGAAGAGGAAAAGTGGGTCCTTGGGCATGCCGACATCAATGGAATACACGTTGCTGCCAAAGAATGTCTGGCCGATGCCGTCCAGGAAGTAGCTGATGCCAATGGTGGCCATGAGCAGGGTCGTGCCTTCCTGATTCACCAGATAACGCAATACGTAGCGTTCAATCAGTACGGCGACCAGCCACATGAAGACCGCGCAGATGATGAAGGCCAGCGCATTGCCCAGCAGCTTGCTTTCTATGCCAAACCAGATAGGAATCCATTCAGAAAAACGCGCCATGGCCAGTGCAGCGACCAGCACCATGGCTCCTTGCGCAAAGTTGAAGACGCCCGACGCCTTGAAAATGAGCACAAAGCCCAGCGCGACCAGCGCGTAGAGCATGCCCGACATCAGGCCGCCGAATACTGTTTCCAGAAAAAAGCCCATGTCCGTCGTCCTTACTCGCCAGCGCCAAGGTAGGCGCGTATCACTTCAGGGTTATTGCGCACCTCATCAGGTGTGCCGTCACCAATTTTCTTGCCGTAGTCCAGCACCACGACCCGGTCGGAGATGTCCATGACGACCCCCATATCGTGCTCAATCAGCACAATGGTGGTGCCGTATTCATCGTTCACATCGAGAATGAAGCGGCTCATATCCTGCTTTTCTTCGATGTTCATGCCTGCCATGGGCTCATCCAGCAACAGGATGCGCGGTTCCATGGCCAGGGCGCGCCCAAGGTCAACGCGCTTTTGCAAACCGTATGGCAAGCGCCCCACAGGCACTTTCCGGTAAGCCTGGATTTCCAGAAAATCAATGATGTTTTCGACAAATTCGCGATGACGGATTTCTTCGCGTTCTGCTGAGCCCAGACGGAATGCCTGAGCCAGCACGCCGCTTTTCATGCGCAGGTTGCGGCCAGTCATGATGTTATCCAGCACACTCATGCCCTTGAACAGGGCCAGGTTCTGGAAAGTGCGGGCAATGCCGGCCTCGGCGGCACGACGCGGGTTCATGCGAGCGTGCTGAGCCCCTTTGAGCGTGATGGTGCCCTCTTGCGGCGTATATACGCCGTTAATCACATTAAGCATCGAACTCTTGCCCGCGCCGTTAGGCCCGATGATGGCGCGCAGTTCGTGCTCGCGTACGTTGAACGAGATGTCGGTCAGGGCCTTCACCCCGCCAAAAGACAGCGAGATATTCTGGAGATCGAGAATGACGTCTCCGATTCGCTGCTCACGACTTGGAATCATGGTTAAGCCGCCTTCTGTGTGTTGCTGGGAAAGACCTTGGCGCCCAGGATGCGCAGGTCAGCGGAAATACGACCGGTACGGCCATCCTCGAACTTGACTTCGGTTTCGATGAACTGGCTTTCGCGCCCTTCAAAAAGCGCATCCACCAGCACGCCATACTTCTGGGCAATGAAACCGCGACGCACTTTGCGGGTGCGTGTGAGCTCATCGTCGTCGGGGTCGAGTTCCTTGTGCAGAATCAGGAAGCGGGCCACCTGCGAAGCGCACAGCTTGGGGTCTTCTGCCAGATCGGCATTGACCTGTTCGACGCAATCGCGGATGAGTTCCAGAACCTCCTGTTTGCCGGCCAGATCGGTATAGCCCGCGTAAGGCAGCCCGCGCCGCTCGGCCCAGTTGCCCACCGCTTCCAGATCAATGTTGATGAAGGTGCAGACTTCAGAGCGCCCATCGCCAAACGCAACGGCTTCTTTGATGAAGGGGAAGAATTTCAGCTTGTTTTCAATGTATTTGGGCGCGAACAGGCTGCCATCGGCCAGCTTGCCGACATCCTTGGCGCGGTCAATGATTTTGAGCTGACCATCGGTATCCAGATAACCCGCATC
>JAAZDZ010000319.1 GCA_012512545.1 Alcaligenaceae bacterium
AGCTGTTTGCCTATGGTCAGTACCGGATTCAAACACGTGGAAGGCTCCTGGAAAATCATGCCCACCTGGCCACCGCGTATGCGCCGCATATCGCGCTCGGGCAAACGGGTGAGGTCGGTGCCGCCCAGCCTGACATAGCCCGCCTTCATGTCGGCCGCATCGGGCAGCAGCCTGAGCAGCGCCAGGGCCGTCATGCTTTTGCCGCTGCCGGATTCCCCCACCAGGGCGAAGGTTTCGCCCGCGGAAATCGCCAGGCTCAAAGCCGAAACCGCCAGCTTCAGCCCTTCCTCGGATTCAATGCCGACACTCAGGCCAGCGACTTCCAGCACGGTATCCGCGCCCGGACTTGCAGCGGTCTGCTGGCCCGCATCGTTGAGCATTGAACCTTGCGAATCATTGTCTGGCGTCATCGCGCGCCCTCCTTGCCCTGTTCCACCGGGGCAGCAGCAGGGGTGCTTCCCCCCGCATCCGCCGCTATCACGCGCAACCGCCCCAGACGCCGGGGCCTGACATGCCGCATGCGCGGGTCAAAAGCATCCTGCACGGCATCGGCGAAAATATTGGCCTACAACACCAGCGTCAACAGAAAGATGAAGGCCGCGGCAAGGTTCCACCAGATCATGGGATCGCGCGACATTTCGGTGCGCGCCGCGTCAATCATGGTGCCATAGGAAGGCGTGCTGGGGTCTACGCCAATGCCCAGATAGGAAAGCACCGCTTCGTAAAGCACCAGCCCCGAAAACTGCAGCACCATGGTGATCAGCACAATATGCATGACATTGGGCAGCAGATGGCGCCGCATGATGCGCCAGTGGCTGACGCCAAACGCGCGCGCCGCCTGCACGTATTCCAGTTCACGCAGCTTCAGGGTTTCAGCGCGCAGCAGGCGGCACAGCCCGGCCCAGCCGGTCAGCCCCAGAATCAGGCACAACAGGAACAGGCGCAGATCAGCGCGCGCGGCCACCGTGTCGAACAGTTCGGGATTGTTGTCGATATAAACCTGCATCATCAGCACGCAGGCCGCCACCAGCAGCACGCCCGGAATGGATGTCAGCGTGGTGTAGAGATACTGCACAATGTCATCGAC
The DNA here is from genome assembly GCA_012512545.1 of Alcaligenaceae bacterium. GTDB lineage: Bacteria > Pseudomonadota > Gammaproteobacteria > Burkholderiales > Burkholderiaceae_B > Yanghanlia. The sequence continues at coordinate 1,088 of JAAZDZ010000319.1, forward strand.
CCTGCCCTTGAAATAACCGGCAGTGAGGCCAAACACAATGGCGGGCGGCAACATGGCAAACACCGTCAGCAGGCCGATCACCAGCGCCGTGCGCACGCTCTTGATCGACAGCCACAGAACATCGTTGCCCGTGCGGTCTGTGCCCAGCACGTGGTAATCGGCAGCCAGGCTCAGCATGACGCTGGCCAGCATGAAAATACCGCTGGCCGTCAACCAGAACGCCCGCCAGGGAATATCGGACTCACGCCACCACCACTGCCGGCCCGCAGCCCAGCCGCCGCGCTGGCGGCCATGCAGCACGCTCAGCGCCGCCGCAAGCACAAGCCCCGCCGCCACCCCTGCCGCCAGGCCAAGCAGCACCCGCCGCAGAATGTCGGCGCCCCGCTGGCTGTCATCGGCCAATTGCACGCCCGCATACTGCAGGCGCGGGTAATCCCGCACCACTGCGCCATCCACCAGCCAGGATTCTTTGGTGAACTGGTGTAAGGCCAAGGGTGCGGAATAGGTACGCTCCCGCTTGGACAACTGAGTAAGGTCAAGCACCGCGTCCAGGGCCGAACGGGTAATGGGCGAATGGACGGCCTCCTGCACGCTGGCACCCGGAGCCGGTGGCAGCAAAGGACGGTAATGAATGGAGTCCAGCAGACCTATGAGGGCAAAGCAGGCCAGCACCACACCCGCCGCGACCGCCGATGGCCGCCGGAACACCTGCCGCCAGCCGGCCGCCATGGTGGGTTGCGAACGCAGGCGCCACACCTGAAACAACACACCCAGCGTCGTCAGAAAAACAAAAGCATCAGTCCAGAGAAGTACGAATTTAGGCATGGCGTCACTCGAACCGGATGCGTGGATCGGCCAGGGTGTACGACACATCGGCCAGAATCAGCCCGACGATGTACAGGGCAGAACCCAGAAAGACCATGGCCCGCACAATGGAAAAATCCTGCGCATTGATGGCGTCGATGGTGTAGCTGCCCAGGCCGGGAATCCCGAAAAAGGATTCGGCAATCAGGCTGCCCATGAACAGCAGCGGAATCGCCGAGACCGTGCCGGTAAGAATGGGCAGCATGGCATTGCGCAACACATGGCGAAACAGCACCACCCGTTCAGCCAGCCCCTTGGCCCGCGCCGTGCGCACGTAATCCTTGCCGCTTTCCTCAAGGAACAGGCTGCGATAGAAACGGGCTTCGGCCCCCAGGCCGGAAATCACCCCCACCAGCACCGGCAAGGCCAGAAAGCGCAGGCTGCCCCAGCCTTCCACATAACCGGAATACGGCACCCACCTAAGAATTTTGGCGAACAGCCATTGGCCTGCGATGATGTAGAACAGACTGGAAATCGACAACAGCACCACGCAGAACACCACCCCCGCGAAATCCAGGCGCGTTCCCTTGAAATACACCAGCAACAGCGAAAATGAAACGCTGACCAGCAACCCCAGCGCAAAAGTGGGCAGGGCCAGCATCAGGCTGGGCACCATGCGGCTGCGGATTTCCTGACTGATATCGCGCCCCCCATCGGAAAAGCCGAAATCAAAACGCAACAGCGGCACCGAGCGATCGTAGAAAATGGTTTCCTTGAAACGCGCCCCGCCTTCGGCAGCCTGGTTGTAGAACAGCGGCTTGTCATAGCCACGCTGCATCTTCCAGCGGTCAATCGCTTCCTCGCTGACCCGCTGCCCGCCAATGGCCAGCCGCGCCATGTCGTCGGGGGTGTTCACCGCGAAAAACAGCACAAAGGTCAGCAGGTTCACGCCAAGCAGAATCAGGGCGCCGTACAGCAGGCGCCGGAAAATATAGACAATCATGTCAGGGGAGCCTCCGTACTGCGGGCCGGTTCGCCAGCCACCACGGCCGCCTCACGGCGGCGCACCTGGCGCCAGGCCAGCCACACGCCCGCCAGCAGACCCGCCAGCACCAGCAGCAGCGGCCACCACACGGGCTGATTCCATTTCTGCACACTGTCTGCCCGCAAAGCAGGGTCAAGGCGGTAATACTGCAAGGTATTGCGCACCATCTGCGACGGCTTGGCGTTGCCAACCCATGCCTGATAGGCACCCCCGGAAGCCGGGTAATAGCCAAACATCCAGGGCGCGTCCTGCTGCACAATCGCAGTCATGCGCCGCACCAGTTCTTCCTTGCGCGGGCCATCATCCAGAAAACGCATTTCCTCGAACAGGCTGTCGAATTCCTCGTTGCGATAGTTGGCGGCATTCTCTCCGCCCCCTTCGGCCTTGGCGTTCGGGCCGTAAAGCAGAAACAGGAAGTTTTCGGCATCCGGGTAGTCGGCCACCCAGCCCCACATGAACATCTGCGCGCTGCCGTTGCGCATTTTGTCCTGGAAGCGGTTGTAATCGGTCGCCCGCACTTCCAGCTGAATATTGAGTGCGGCCAGCTGGCGGCGCATCCAGTCGAGCATGGGGCTGGAGCCCATGCCCCCGGCAGAATCGAAATGCAATATCAGGGGGCGGCCGGTTTCGGCCTCGCGCCCGTCCGGGTAGCCTGCTTCAGCCAGCAGTTGCCGGGCTTCATCCAGCGAGCGCCGCTTGGGCCTGCCCTCTTCCATGGTGTAGACCTGCGGGTTCACGCCTTCCGGCAAGGGTTGATGGCCCAATATGCCGGGCGGCACCGGCCCATGAGCCGGCGTACCCTGATCGTTCAGAAAAATGGCGATGAACTGTTCCCAGTCGAAAGCAATGCTCAGCGCCTGGCGCAGCTTGCTGTTGCGTTCCTGTTGTTCAGGTGAATCACCCCGTCCCACCACCGGGTCCAGCCAGTTGAAGCCCAGATAGAAGACCTGCGCTTCGGTGGTGGTGTGAATCTGGATGCCGTGATCGGCATAGAGCGCGGCTTTTTCCGCCGAATCGGACGCCGCCACCTGCATGGCGGCGCCATAATCGCCCCGCCCGACTTCCGGTATATCGTAATAACCCTGGATGAACTTGCCCATGAGCGGCACGCTTTCTTTTTCCAGGTGGAAAACCACCCGGTCCACAAACGGCGTCATCTGTCCGCAATCGGCCAGCAGCCCGGCCTCCTGATCGCCGGGTTCGCCGTCGCACGGGTAAGGCTCGCCGCGGAAATTCGGGTTGCGTTCCAGAACATGGCGACGATTGATGATGGATTCAGCCATCATGTAAGGCCCCGTTCCAACCGGCCAGGTATTCAGCGACAAGCCGTGTTCAGCCATGCCTGGCTGGGTGTAGAAGCGGTCGGCCTCCCAGGGAATGGGCGCCGTGAACGTCATGGCCAGCCAGTAACGGAACTGCGGGTACTTGCCGATCACCCGTATGCGCAGCGTGTGCGAATCAATGGCCTCCACCCCTTCAAACCCATGTTCGCGCAAGTCGAGCCAGGGGCGCTGGCCAACCGGCGTATCCGGGTCGGCGGCATCAAGCGCTTTCAGGCGTTCGCCGTATTCCCGCATACCAACCACGTGCTCGGCCATCACCCCGAAAATCGGCGATACCACCCGCGGGCTGGCCAGACGCCGGAAGGCATACACGTAATCGTCAGCCACCAGTTCGCGGCTGCCGGTTTCGGGAAAATCAGTAATGGCGTAGCGCCCTTTGATTTCTTCGGGCGACAAGGGCCAGTACAGGGGGCGGCCTTGGGCGTCCAGAGCGAAAGCCGGGTGCGGCTGATACCGGATGCCCGGCCGGACAGGCACATCGTATACGCTGACCGCCACCTCTTCGCCCGCCACATCGGGCGGCAACTCACGGCCATCCTTGTCGTAATAGACAGGCTGCGCGACTTCAAGCGCCGCCTTGGGAATCAGCCGGTAGGGCCGCATCAGATAGTCGTAGGCATACAGCGGCTCGTAAATGGAATAGGTGAAAGGGGTTTCATCCGTGGAATACGAACTGGCCGGGTCCAGGTATTTTGGCGAACGCTGGGTGAAGGCGGTATGCAACACATTGCGCGCGGCGTCGTCACGCGGGTAGGGGCTGTTCACAGGTTCGTTCGTGCAAGCGGCCACCCAGAGCGCCAGGCTGACCACCAGCAGCTTCATCAGCCTTGGAAAGCCCGGCATCCGCCCTGCACGCGCCTGCCCACTGCACGATTTATCCAGCCCTTTTCTGAGAATCATTACCCGGTCCATGCCTGCCTTCGGCCCTGTATCCACATTCTTTTTGTTTGCCTGACCCGCAGCATGATAATGCATGCGTCTGGAACCCTCATGAAAAGGCGGGTGCCCAGGCCCGTTGCAGCACGCTGTCAAGCGCAGTGGGGGAAGCTGCCATACCCGCCACCCCCAGATTATCGTCGCCCAGACGCGAGTCAATAAACGCTTCGGCCACGTGATCCGGCGCGTGATGCATGGCCTGAACCAGGGCCGATCGCATCAATGCCGTGCTGCCCAGCACGCAATCCAGGCGGGTATAGCCCGCCATTTCCGCCAGAGTGGTCACGCGCCGCAGATCGGAACCTCCTTGTTTTTCGGTCAGCCCCATGCCGATCAGCATGCCC
>JAAZDZ010000320.1 GCA_012512545.1 Alcaligenaceae bacterium
ATCTTGGGCTGACCGACGCATTCCGCCTGTTCCCGCAAGAAGAAAAGTCGTTCTCGTGGTGGGATTACCGGCGCATGGCCTTCCGCCGCAACGCCGGGCTGCGCATTGACCATGTGCTGCTGTCCGACGCTTTGCGCCCCCTGTGCACGGAATGCGTGATCGACAAAACGCCCCGCGCCTGGGAACAGCCTTCCGATCACACACCCGTAATTGCCACCCTAGATTTCGGCCAGGAGCGTTGACCTTATGCGAGTAACAAGCCATGTGGTGAGCCGCTTCGATACCGGCATCGTGCTGGATGTCACTGCCGACGACCTGCCTTTGCGCGCCTACGTCGCCATCAGCGACCCGGACCCCGAAGCCGTAACCGCCTTCGTACCGCCCGAACAGTTCGAAAACGGCGCCAACCTGCATGTCGCAGCTATCAGCGCCGCGCACGAAGCCGCTGCCACGCTGGAAGATGTTCTGTTCAACATGGAAGCCGATGATGCCGTGGCTTTTCTGTGCGCTGACCCGGAAAGCTGGATGGCCACGCTGCAGCAGCTCGGCTACGACCCCGACGCAAGTCCGCTAGAATAACGATTTTTCCTCACACAGATATATGTCGCAACGCCCCGGTAACGTATTCATGATAGTCGCCCCCAGCGGCGCCGGAAAGTCCAGTCTCGTCAATGCCCTGCTCGAAAAAGAGCCAGACATGATGCTGTCGATTTCCTGCACGACGCGCACCCCGCGTCCTGGCGAAGAACACGAAAAGCATTACCGCTTCGTGAGCACTGAAGAATTCCAGGCTTTGCGCGACGCGGGTTCCATGCTGGAATGGGCTGAAGTCCACGGCAATTTCTATGGCACCCCGCGCGACAGAATCGACGAAGCGCTGCAGGCAGGGCGTGATGTCCTGCTGGAAATCGACTGGCAAGGCGCCCGGCAGATCCGCAAGTTTCTGCCCGACGCCATCGGCGTATTCATTCTGCCCCCCTCCATCGAGGCGCTTGAGTCGCGATTGAAGAACCGCGGCCAGGACGAACCCCATGTAATCGCCCGCCGCCTGCTGGCAGCGGGCGGCGAAATGTCGCATGTGGCAGAGTGTCAATATGTTATTATTAATCAAGAATTTAGCACTGCATTAACAGAACTTTGCAGCATTGTCGCGGCTGCCAGGTTGCGTTATGCGTCGCAGGCCGCGCGGCATGCCGGGCTCTTCAATCAGCTTGGCATCCGCATCGTCAATTGATTTTCCCGCTCAACAGCGTCGCACATCACGCCTCAGACACCCCGATTTCACAGATAACACCATAATCAAGGATTCTCATGGCCCGCATTACCGTCGAAGACTGCCTCGAAAAAATCCCCAACCGCTTCCAGCTCACACTGGCAGCAACCTACCGCGCGCGTGAACTTGCCCAAGGGCACGAACCCCGCATCGAAAGCCGGAACAAACCCACAGTCACCGCATTGCGGGAAATCGCCCAAGGGCTGACCGGCCTCGAAATGCTGCGCAAGGTACCAACCTGAATCTGACGAGACGGCACGATGGCTTTCACCACCCTGCGCGGCGCTTCATCCGGCCTGCTGGCTGTCCTTAAAAAAGGCTCCCGGCTCAGGCGTCGTCGCAACCCGTCTTCAGCCGTGAAGGCTGAAGCCCCTGCGGCCGCCAGCACCATTGCTTCGCTTGCGCCGCTCATTGAAGCCATCAAGCCCTACCTTGACGCCAAAGAGATCGAACGGGTCAAGGAAGCCTATCGTTTTTCTGATCGCGCCCACCTCGGTCAGTTCCGCGCCAGCGGCGAACCCTACATCACGCACCCGATAGCCGTCACCGAAATCTGCGCGGGCTGGAAGCTCGACGCCGAATCCCTGATGGCGGCCCTGCTGCACGATGTCATAGAAGACCAGGACATTTCCAAGCAGGAACTCGCCGAACACTTCGGCGCCGATGTTGCGGAAATCGTCGATGGCCTCACCAAGCTGCATCGCCTGGAATACGCCTCGAAAGCCGAACAGCAGGCCGAAAGCTTCCGCAAGATGCTGCTTGCCATGGCGCGCGATGTCCGCGTCATACTCATCAAGCTGGCTGACCGCCTGCACAATATGCGCACTCTGGGCGCGGTGTCCCCGGAAAAAAGCCGCCGCATCGCCCGCGAAACACTTGAAATCTACACTCCCATCGCGCACCGGCTGGGCCTGAACGCCCTGTTTCGCGAACTTCAAGACCTCTGCTTCCAGGCCATGCACCCCAACCGCTACCGGGTGCTGCACAAAGCCATGCTGGCCGCGCGCG
>JAAZDZ010000321.1 GCA_012512545.1 Alcaligenaceae bacterium
AGTTCGACAACTTCTACCTGGAAAGCTCGCTCTATACCTCGGGACGCGTTGAGCGCACCGTGCAAAGCCTGGTCGATTCCGGCCATACCTACGAGCACGAAGGCGCGCTGTGGCTGCGTACTACCGAACTGGGCACTGGCGACGACAAAGACCGCGTGATGCGCAAAACCGAAGGCGGCTACACGTATTTCGTGCCTGATGTCGCCTACCACGTAGCCAAGTGGGAACGCGGCTACCGCCATGCCATCAACATCCAGGGCAGCGACCACCACGGCACCGTGGCGCGCGTGCGGGCCGGGCTGCAGGCGCTGGATATCGGTATTCCCAAAGATTACCCGGCGTACATCCTGCACAAAATGGTGAAGGTCATGCGCGATGGGGCGGAAGTGAAGATTTCCAAACGCGCGGGCAGCTATGTCACCATGCGCGACCTCATCGACTGGGTCGGCCAGGATGCAGTGCGCTACTTCCTGATTCAGCGCCGCGCCGATTCGGAATTCGTCTTCGACATCGACCTCGCCCTGTCCAAGAGCGATGAAAACCCCGTGTATTACATCCAGTATGCGCACGCCCGCATCTGCTCCATACTGAACCAATCGCCGGAACTGCGCGAGGCCATCGGCACCGCCGATGCCGCACCGCTTACGGCGCCCACCGAATTCGCCCTGCTGCGCCGCCTGGCTGAATTCCCCAACATGCTGGCCCTGGCGGCCCACGATCTCGCCCCTCACCAGCTGGCTTTCTGGCTGCGCGACTGCGCGGCTGATTTCCACGCCTGGTATAACGCTGAACGCGTGCTGGTTGACGACGCGGCCCTGAAGCTGGCGCGCCTGCGCCTGGCGGATGCCACCCGTCGCGTTATTGCCAACGGGCTGGAGCTGCTGGGCGTATCGGCCCCCGAACGGATGTAAATCGCTGATGGCTACCAAGCGCAAGCCCGCCAAGAAAAGTAGAAGCGTCACCCTGTACGGCATTGTCCTCGGGCTGGTCCTGGGGCTGGCAGCCGCCGTCGCGGTAGCGCTGTTCGTCACACAAGTGCCCATGCCCTTTTCCGACAAGGCCAGCCGCAACGCGCCCACCGTGCTGCTGCCTGATGTCCGCGATGCGCCCGACCCCAATCATGGCCTGCATGGCCGGGGCGGCGCCGTACCCGGCACGGGCGTCACGCCATCGAACGCGCCACCGCCCGCAACGCCTGCGGAGCCCCGCGCGCCACAGCCCGATGGCATTGGCAACCTGATCGCCGGGCTCTCCCAGCCAGCCGAGCCGATTGAGCGCCAGGTCGCTACCCCCGACCCTGTCGCCACGCCCTCGCCGCCCGCCGCAGCGCCTGCGCCCCAGCCCGAAAAGGCCGCCAAGGCAGAAACCTATTATCTGCAGGCAGGCGCCTTCCGGGCAGCCAATGACGCCGAGACCATGCGGGCGCGTGTTCTGATGCTGGGCCTGTCTGCTCAGGTTCAGGCGGCCAACGTCAACGGCACCACTTTGCACAGGGTGAGGGTAGGCCCCTTCAAGGGCCTGGACGAAATGAATCAGGCTCGCAGCCGCCTGGGCAGCGAAAAAATCGAAACATCGGTCGTGCGGCAGTAAAACTGCCGCACCAAGGGAACCTGCCGGGCCTGCGGCAGTCTTATCTCATTTGAACTCAGGAAGCCAAACCACCATGTCGCTCAAGCCTCTGCTCCTACGCACTCTTGCTACCGTCTCATTGGGTATGGGCCTGGCCTTTGCCCCCATCAGCCATGCGCAAGTTCCTGCCACCCATGTCGTCATCGAACCGGCTCAGCCCTCTGATACCGCTGGCAAGGTGGAAGTACTGGAGTTCTTCGCCTATACCTGCCCGCACTGCGCCACGATGGAACCCATGGTGGAAAGGTGGTCGCAGACATTGCCTGACAACGTTGTCGTCAAGCCGGTGCCGGTCGCTTTCAACGCGGGCATGGCCGACCTGCAGAAGCTGTATTACAGCCTCGAAGCCCTGGATCGTCTCGACCTGCACCCCAAAGTGTTCCAGGCCATCCACAATGAACGCAAGCGCATCTACAACTTCGACGCCATCTCCGACTGGGTCAAAACTCAGGGTGTGGACCCTCAGCAGTTCCAGGCCGCATTCAAGTCGTTTGGCGTCAACAACAAAGTGGCGCGCGCCAATGAACTGGCCAAGACCTACAACATCGAAGGCACGCCCAGCCTGGCGGTAGGCGGTCGCTACGTCACATCGCCTTCCATGACAAACACCTACGAAGGCGCCATCGCTGAAGCCCAGAAACTGCTGGATACCATTCTGGCCAGTCAGTAATTCAGGATATGCAGGTTTTCGAGCCCGGCGACAGGCTCGAAAACCCGGGCGATTGTCAGGCGTCGGCCTGCGCCAGCGCCTGCTGCAGGTCAGCGATCAGATCCTCTGCCGCTTCCAGCCCGATGTGCAGCCGCACAACCGGGTGGCCGTCATCCGGCCAGTAACCATGCGATTTCAACGCAGCTGGCTCAACCAGCTGCACCAGACTTTCAAACCCGCCCCACGAATAACCAATGCCAAACAATGCCAGGGCGTTCACAAAACGCCGCGCGGCGGCTTTGTCGAACCTGAACGCCACCGCCAGCATGCCGTTGGAACCTGTGCAATCGCGCTGCCACAAGGCATGGCCCGGGTCTTGCGGCCAGGCGGGGTGATAAATGCGGCTGACTTCCGGGCGCGACGCCAGAAATTCGCAAACTGCCAGCGCATTGCGGGCGCACTCTCTCATGCGGATCGGCAGGGTGCGCACGCCACGCAGCGCCAGCCAGGCGTCATCGGCGCTGACGGAAAAGCCCAGGGCATAGTGGTTGTCGTCCAGTCGTCTGGCCAGAGCGGCGTCCTTCACCACCACAGCACCCAACATCAAATCGGAATGGCCGCCCACGTATTTGGTGCCTGCCACTACGCTGACATCCGCCCCCAGGGCCAGCGGCTGGTAGATATAGCCCGAACCCCAGGTGTTATCGACCACCAGCACCATGCCATGGCGTTTGGCGTATTCGGCCAGGGCGGGCAGATCCAGCATCTCAAACAGCAGAGAGCCGGGGGATTCCACATACAGCATGCGGGTTTCGGGGCGGCGCTGCGCCTCAAACGCCTGCACCGTGCCCCGGCAGTAAGTGGATGACACGCCAAACCGGCTCAACACCGTGGCATCCAGGGTGCGCACCGGGCCATACGAGCAATCGGCTATCAGCACGTGATCGCCGGCATTGAGCAGCGCCATCATCGCCAGGGTGATGGCGGCCAGGCCCGAAGACGCCAGAAACGCCCGCTCGCCGCCTTCCAGTTTGCAGAACACATCTTCAAGCGCCGCATGGGTGTCCATGCCCATGCGGCCATAGGCTACGATGCGCTCGCCCTGGGAACGGGCCGCATGCGCGGCATCCAGCGCCTCCAGATCACGAAAACGCACGGTGCTGGTGCGCATGGAAGGCATGGCCACTGGCGCGGCCCCGGTATCGGCGTCGAATTCGGCCAGGCCGGTGTGCTGAAGCAGGGTATCGAGGTGGGCGGGGTTCGACTCTGACATGGTGCGCTTACCTTTGTTCTAATAAACCGACAAAGCTTAGCACCGTCCTCTAAAATCGCGAAAAGCCATGAGGCTGGCAGAAACAAACCCGCCTTCCTGATTATCGTGAACTCAGCCCTTTGATTCGGAACCCCTGATGATGCTGCCACCCGAAGTCGCCCTTTCTTTCTTCGGCATCGCCGTGCTGCTGTCTCTGTCTCCCGGCCCGGACAATCTGTTTGTCCTGATGCAGTCGGCCATGTGGGGGCGCAGCGCGGGGCTGTGGGTGGTGCTGGGCCTGTGCACCGGCCTGATCGGCCATACCCTGGCCGTCGCCGTGGGCCTGGCCGCGATTTTTTCGGCATCAGCTGCCGCCTTCACCGCCGTCAAGCTGATCGGGGCGGCCTATCTGGTGTATCTGGCCTGGGGCGCCTTGCGGGCCGGAGCCAGCGCGCAGAGCGGCGCCCGCCCGCCCCGGCAGACGGCGGGGCAACTGTACCGGCGAGGCATCATCATGAACCTGACCAACCCCAAGGTTTCCATTTTCTTTCTGGCTTTTCTGCCGCAATTCGCCTCGCCCGCGCGCGGGCCGATCGGCTTGCAGATGCTGCTGCTGGGCGGCCTGTTCATCGTGGCCACCCTGCTGGTGTTCGGCGCTGTCGCCCTGTTCTCGGGCGCCATCGGCGAGCGCCTGCAAAAGTCCACCCGCGCACAGGTCTGGCTGAACCGGTGCGCAGGCGTGGTGTTTCTTGGGCTGGCGGCACGCCTGCTGGTATCGCAACGCTGAAGCGCTGCGATTGCAGCAAGGCCGGGCCGCCACCGGCCTGCACAGGTTCAGGCTGAATCAGGCGCGCTGGAAACGATAAACGCCGTCTTCGTCCAGGGAGCGCTTGAGCTTGCCCTCGAAATACAGGGCGTGCAGGTGCGCCAGCGCCTCGCCCATGGCAAACGTAAGCTGGTGAAGATCCAGCTTGCGCTTGAACAGAACCGGCACGACATCCGCCGCCGACATCGGCTCGGCACAGGCTTCAAGCACTTCTGCCAGCCGTTCATCATGGTGTTCGTGCTGCTGGGAAATGCGCTCATGCAGCCCGCGGAAGGGCTTGCCGTGCGAAGGCAGCACCAGCGCATCTTCAGCCAGATCGTCGTAGCGGTTCAGGGAATTCAGATACAGGGGCAGCGGGTTCGCCTCGGGCTCGAAATCAAATACGCTGACGTTGGTCGAAATGCGCGGCAGCACCATATCGCCGGAAATCAGCACCTTCAATTCGGGGCAATAGAACGTGGCGTGCTCGGGCGCATGGCCATAACCGACAATCACCCGCCATTCGCGGCCGCCGATTTCGCAGGAATCACCATGCATCATGCGGTGGTAGCCGGTGGGAACGGGCTCGACCAGATTCGGATAATAGCTGGCCCGCTGGCGGATTTGTTCAAGGTGATCGGGGTCCGTCATGCCATGACGGGCAAAATGCACCACGGCAGATTCCCCATTCGGGCCGCCCATGGTTTTGTTATCCACCACGGGCTGCGACCACAGACGCGCCACGAAGAAATCGGTGGCGGTCATCCACAAGGGCGCCTTCCAGCGTTCGCACAGCCAGCCTGCCAGGCCAACGTGATCCGGGTGCATGTGCGTGACCACAACACGCAAAATGGGCAAACCTTCGAGCGCCTGCTCAAAAATCTTTCCCCAAAGCGCCTTGACCTCGGGACGCGCGACACCGCAGTCAATCAGCGTCCAGCCATCACGGCCATCAATACGGTCGCGCAACAGCCAAAGGTTGATGTGGTCGAGCGCAAAAGGCAGGGGCATCCGTATCCACCTTACGCCATCCGCCACTTCCATGACGATGCCGGGTTCTGGCAAAGTGTCACCAAATGGGTATTCAAGCCGCAGCTCGTTGGGGTTCATCTACTTCTCCGTTTTTTAGAACGCGCCGGCCTGCAGACCGGCTGTTTTTGTCGCCTCAAGAGACACTGAAAAACCTCTGAACGCAGCGCCGCGCAACATGTATCTGTTTGCCGCCCGGCGTGTTTCAGAGGTTTCCCCGGCATCGTTTGCCGATGTGCATCCTTATGGCATCATATTACGTTAACGTAAACTGCACGATCATCATTACAACCAGGTACATCCATGAGCCCACAGACCTGGACGATATCCCAGCTCGCCAAAGAATTCGGCATCACGCCACGCACCATTCGCTTCTACGAGGATCAGGGTATTGTGAGTCCCGAACGCCTCGGGCGCAATCGCGTCTATCATTCGCGCGACCGCACCCGCCTGAAGCTGGCCCTGCGCGGCAAACGCATGGGTTTTCAGCTTTCGGAAATCCTCGATCTCATCAACATGTACGACGCCACGCGGGACAACACCAGCGCCCAGCTGCAACACTACGTGGACGTGCTGGAAAAGCACCGTGGCACGCTGGAACAACAGCGCAACGATCTTGAACAGACCTTGCGTGAAATCGAGTACCAGCTCGAACACTGCCGCGACCTTCTGAAGCAGCAGGCTTAGCCCTTCCCACCTTCCCCCTTTACGCAACCAGACCCTGCGTCCGCATCTGCGGCTGTGGTCTGCGCCTGCGCGTGCGACTTGTCGCGCCCCCCTGCACCAGCGCTTTCCCCCTCTCCAGCCCTGTGTTTTCCTGCGTCGCAATGACGCGGATGCCCCTTTTTTGTCTCATTAAATTATTGTCTAGAGACAATTTAATAATGTATTTGACAATAATATTCATGCTCTCCTACAGTAGAACCACGATC
>JAAZDZ010000322.1 GCA_012512545.1 Alcaligenaceae bacterium
ACCATGGCGGAGTCATTTTCATTGATCTGCGCGATCGCGCCGGCCTGGCTCAGATTGTTGTCGATCCCGATAACCAGGAATCCTTCCCCATTGCCGAGCGCATCCGCAACGAATTCTGCGTGCGCGTCACCGGCCTGGTGCGCGAGCGCCCGGAAGGCACCATCAATCCCGAACTGGCTTCCGGCGAAATTGAAGTGCTGTGCCGCGAAATCGAAATTCTCAACGCTTCGGTGACGCCGCCCTTCCAGCTGGATGACGATAACCTCTCCGAGACCACCCGGCTGACTCACCGCGTGCTGGATCTGCGCCGCCCGCAGATGCAGCAGAATCTCATGCTGCGCTATCGCGTCGCCATGGAAGTGCGCAAGTTTCTGGATGAACAGGGGTTTATCGACATTGAAACCCCCATGCTCACCAAGAGCACGCCCGAAGGCGCGCGCGATTACCTGGTGCCGTCGCGCGTGAATGCCGGTGAATTCTTCGCGCTGCCGCAGTCGCCTCAGCTGTTCAAGCAGATGCTGATGGTGTCCGGCTTCGACCGCTATTACCAGATCACCAAGTGCTTCCGCGACGAAGACCTGCGCGCCGACCGCCAGCCCGAATTCACCCAGATCGACTGCGAAACCTCCTTCCTGAACGAAGAAGAAATCCGCGCGCTGTTTGAAGGCATGATGCGCCACGTGTTTGCCAAGGTGCAGCAGGTTGAACTGCCTGCAAGCTTCCCCACCATGACCTGGGAAGAGGCCATGCGCCGCTTTGGTTCCGACAAGCCCGATCTGCGTGTCAAGCTGGAATTCACCAATATCGACGACCTCATGAAGGACGTCAGCTTCAAGGTATTCGCAGCGCCCGCCAACGACCCGGCTTCCCGCGTGGTGGCCCTGCGCGTACCCGGCGGCGCCAGCATGACGCGCGGCGAAATCGACGCCTACACCCAGTTTGTGGGTATTTACGGCGCCAAGGGCCTGGCCTACATCAAGGTCAACGATGCCGCCAATCTGCCTGAAGGTCTGCAGTCGCCCATTGTCAAGAATATCCACCTCGACGCCCTCAAGGGCCTGATCGAGCGCACGGGCGCGCAAAGCGGCGACCTCATCTTTTTCGGTGCCGACAAAGCAAAAATCGTCAACGACGCCATGGGCGCCTTGCGCGTCAAGATCGGCCACAGCGATTTCGGCAAGGAAACCGGCCTGTTTGAAAGCGGCTGGCAACCTTTGTGGGTCGTTGACTTCCCCATGTTCGAGTACGATGAAGAGGAAGGCCGCTATTTCGCTGCGCACCACCCCTTCACCAGCCCCAAGGATGGTCACGAAGACCTGCTCGAAACCGACCCGGCCAAGGCGTTGGCCAAAGCCTACGATATCGTGTTGAATGGCTGGGAAATCGGTGGCGGCTCGGTGCGTATCCATCGCGCGGAAATCCAGAGCAAGGTGTTCCGCGCCTTGAATATCGTCGACGAAGAGGCCCGCCTCAAGTTCGGCTTCCTGCTGGATGCCCTGCAATATGGTGCGCCTCCGCATGGCGGTGTGGCGTTTGGCCTGGATCGTCTGGTCACCATGATGGCGGGCGCAGAATCCATCCGCGACGTCATTGCCTTCCCCAAGACCCAGCGGGCACAATGTCTGCTTACGCATGCGCCGTCCGCTGTCGATGAAAAACAGTTGCGCGAACTGCATATCAGGTTGCGCAATACTGAAGTCAAGTAAGGAGCAAGCCCCAGGTGACCGTTCTCAGGGTCGTCAGTTACAACATTCATAAGGGCCGTTCAGCGACGGGAACTCGTGAATCGCTGACGGCTCTGCGCC
>JAAZDZ010000323.1 GCA_012512545.1 Alcaligenaceae bacterium
GAACAGACCCACTGCGACAATGGAGAAAGTCAGCAGAGCAAGCAGGTTCTTGTCGGTACCTTTGTTCTTGAAGGCAGGCAATATGCCACGCAGCATAAGCAGCAGCCAGAAAGCCAGGCCCAGGAATTTCACAATCTGCCAGAAGCGGCCCAGTTCCAGATACTCATAGCCCTGGTGACCCAGCCAGAAATTCAAGTGAGCGGGCATCACCTGTGCAATCGCCAGGTAATTACCAATATAGGAACCCACCACCAGCACAATCAGCGCCCAGAACAGGATGTCCACACCCAGCTTCTGGTATTTGGGATCTTTTCCGCCGTTGATCAGCGGCACCAGGAACAGCCCGCCTGCCAGGAAGCCTGCAGCGATCCAGAACAGAGCCGTCTGCAAGTGCCAGGTGCGTGTCAGCGAGTAAGGGAACCATTGCGACACATCAATGCCGTAGAACGTCTGCCCTTCCACGGTGTAGTGCGCAGTGAAGCCGCCCAGCAGAATCTGGAAGATGAACAGGCCCACCACCATCAGCAGGTATTTGCCCAGAGCGCGCTGTGATGGCGTCAGCCCGGCAGCCAGCAACGGATCTTTCTTGGGCGCCTCGGGTTCGGGAACTTCACGATGCGTAAAGGCCCAGCCCCACACCAGGAAGGCAATACCAGCCAGCAGCAGCACCACGCTGATGACAGACCAGATCACATTATTGGTGGACGGTTTATTGTCGATCAACGGCTCGTGCGGCCAGTTGTTGGTGTAGGTGACATCGCTGCCGGGGCGTTCAGTGGCGGCAGCCCAGGCAGTCCAGAAGAAGAACTTTGTCAGGTCTGCGCGGCGCTCGGCGCTGGGCAGCGTGTCTTCTTTCATGGCAAAGCTTTCGCGCGAGCCACGCAGCTCGGGGTCAGCCCCGTAGAGCTTTTCGTAATAACCGGACACCTGCTCAATGGCCTGGGCGCGACGGTCGGTTACCGTGACGACCAGGGTTTCAGGGTTGAGCGTATTGCTGCGGTATTCGCGCTTGAGCTCATCTCTCAAATAAGCCTGTTCGCGTGAATCCAGCTGGTCATAAGGCACACCGGCGAGTTCCTGCGCGGCCAGATCAAGCCAGGCCAGCAGTTCGCGGTGCAGCCAGTCGGCGCTCCAGTCGGGAGCCTGATAGGCGCCATGACCCCAGATGGAGCCGATCTGCATGCCGCCCGTGCTCTGCCAGGCGGTCTGGCCATCCAGAATCTGTTCCTCGGTCATCAACTGCTTGCCCGAGGTGGTGACCACTTGCGCCGGAATCGGCGGCACCTGTCTGTAGATTTCGACCCCGCTCCATCCGAGGACTCCGAATGTCACTACCAATACTGCGATCAGTAGCAACCATAACTTCTTGTATTCACGCATTTTGCGCTCCTTTGACTGCTTGCGAAGCTTGTGCGAACAGCACGTTGTTTTCCAAGTGGATGTGCTGTGTCAGTTCCTGCGCGTAATGAGCCAAGCCTTCATACAGGCGTTGCCAGGTATTACAGGCGTCGTCCGGCAGGATGAGATCGTGGGTCAGACGGTGAATACGTTCCACCGCGTCAATGTGCTGGTCATGTTCAAACATCATGACTGAGATCGGGCCCTGAGCCGGCGCATTCATGCCGCGCGACAGCATGGGGAACAGCACCTGTTCCTCCTTGAGCATATGGCTCTCGACCTCCTGAAGATGGGCCTCAAGTTCATCGGCCAGCCCCTCGGGACAGCGGGCATGCCCGGCATGCGCGTGTTCTACGCGGCGGGACAGTCTGATCAGCTCGGGAAGCTGCTCGCGATGGCCTGTGTGGAAGCGGCTCACGATGTAATCGATCAGCTCTTCCGTAGCCAGGGCGCCAAGCTCTATCGGTACCTGGGCATTCATGACGGAAACCTCTCCGTTTGTTAGTGGTATCCCTTACTACGCAACATCCGTGCCAGTTTTTTTGACAGATGGACTGAATCTAGATCAAGAACAAGACAGAAAAAGGGTTGAATTCACCCTCCCCGATCAGGGTATTAAGAAC
>JAAZDZ010000033.1 GCA_012512545.1 Alcaligenaceae bacterium
GCTTGACGGTGGGATCCTGACTACTCATTACTTGTGTTTACCTTGGATTAAATGCTTCAGTTAGCGGCGGCAACAACATTGCCATCGTTATTCGACAGCCCCCAGACCCAGGCCGCCAGCAGGCGAATCTGATCATCGGTCATCAGGTTCTTCTGAGGCGGCATGATGTTCTCACGCCCATTCAGAATGGTCTGAACGATGGAGGCTTCTGAACTGCCGTGCAGCCAGATATTGTCGGTCAGATTGGGGGCGCCCAGGGCGGTATTACCTGTGCCGTCGGCACCATGGCAAGCCACGCAGAACGCATCAAAATGACGCTTACCTGCCACGATGCGCATGGGATCGTGAGCCAGGCCGGACAAAGAGCGAACGTACTGAGCGGTATCGGACGCTTCGGACGGGCTGAGCTGAGAACCCCATGGCGGCATCATGCCGTGACGGCCTTCCGTAATCGTGTGAATGATCTGCTCCGGTTCGCCGCCCCAGATCCAGTCGTTATCAGCCAAATTGGGAAAGCTGGCCGCACCACGCGCATCGGAACCATGGCACTGGGCACAGTTATTCAGGAACAAACGTTGGCCGATCTCACGTGCTTCCGCGTCCTTCGCCACATCTTCGAAGGACATTTCTGCGTAACGCGCATAGATCGGAGCAATACGTTCCTGCAACTCGATCTGGTTAGCCCGTACTTCACGAGCGGAACTGTAGCCCGTTACACCTGGGCCGAAACCCAGTGCCGGATACAAGACGAACATTCCCAGGGCAACCACACACAGCAGAATGAACATGATGGTCCACCAGCGTGGAATCGGATTGTTCAGTTCAGTGAGGTCACCGTCCCAGACATGGCCAGTGTCTTCGACCTGGTCGATCTCGCGCTTCAGCCAAACCCGCTGCGAAAACAGCAGGATTAGACAGAATACGACACCACCAAGGGCCAGAGTTGCAATCCAGTAGCTCCAGAAGCTACTTACAAAATCGTTCATGGAAGCTCCTAATTCTTTTTATCCGTGGTGCCTTCATCAGGCAAAGCGAAAGGCAGCATGGCCGCTTCGCGGTTCGCCTGTGCCCGGCCGCGCGAGAATGCCCACCAGCAAATACCAAGGAAGGTAATCATTGCCAGAATGGTGGCAAGAGCATTGATGATTGCGATCATTGCTGATCTCCTTGAGCGGTGATGTCCGCAGGCCGTTCGCCGCCCTGGAGCACGGCGCGCTCAGCCGCTGCACGGCCAGCCACACCCAACCCCTGCAGATAGGCAACGATGGCGTCTTCTTCCGTCTTGCCTACCAGTGCCTCGGGGGCCGCTTCGATTTGCTCTTCCGTATAGGGCACACCCAGGCGAGTCAACGCACGCATACGAGCGGATACGTTGGTGCCCTCAACGGTGTTGTGCTGCAGCCACGGATAGGCCGGCATATTGGATTCCGCAACCACAGCGCGAGGATCGCGCAAGTGAACGCGGTGCCAATCATCAGAGTAACGCTGACCTACGCGGGCGAGGTCAGGGCCGGTGCGCTTGGAACCCCACAGGAAGGGGTGCTCGTACACACCCTCACCTGCCAGAGAGTAAGGGCCATAACGCTGCACTTCCGAGCTGAGCATACGGATTTGCTGCGAGTGACACCCAACGCAACCCTCGCGGATATAGATGTCGCGCCGACCAACCGCAGCGGGTCGTAGGGCTCCACGCCCTCGGTCGCCACGGTGGTGGAGTGCTGGAAGAACAGCGGCACAATTTGGGCCAGGCCAGCAAAGGAGATGACCAGGAAGCTGAAGAACATCAGCCAGCCCACGTTGGTTTCTACCAACTTGTGCGAAAAGAATTTGGTTTTTTCTTGCGCCATTTTTGAAATTCTCCTAGGCGGTGGCCGGTGTCGTGCTCGCGGGCGGGATACGCAGCGCAGGGTCACGTGCATCGGGGCTGTACAGGGGAACCTCGGGGTTCACGCCCTTGACGCCAATGCGTACGGTCATGAGTGTGTTCCAGAGCATGATGACAATGCCAGCCAAGAACATCAGGCCGCCCAACAGACGGATCGCGTAGAACGGGTAAGTTGCCTTAACCGCCTCAACAAAGGAGTAGGTCAGCGTGCCGTCGGGGCTCGTAGCGCGCCACATCAGGCCTTGCATCACACCAGCAATCCACATGGCGGCGATATACAGCACCACGCCCAGGGTTGCGATCCAGAAGTGAACCTCAATGGCCTTTGTGCTGTACATGCTGGTACGGCCGAACAGGCGCGGAATCAGGTAGTACAGGGAACCAATGGTGATCATTGCCACCCAGCCCAGAGCACCGGAATGCACGTGGCCGACTGTCCAGTCTGTGTAGTGCGACAGTGCGTTCACCGTACGGATGGACATCATGGAACCTTCAAAGGTGGACATACCGTAGAAGGACAGCGACACCACCAGGAACTTCAGGATGGGGTCGGTGCGCAGCTTGTGCCATGCGCCAGACATCGTCATGATGCCGTTGATCATGCCGCCCCAGGAGGGAGCCAGCAGAATCAGGGACAGAGCGGAGCCCAGGTATTGAGTCCAGTCGGGCAGCGAGGTGTACATCAGGTGGTGCGGACCTGCCCACATGTAGGTGAAGGCCAGCGCCCAGAAGTGCACGATGGACAGGCGATACGAGAAGATGGGACGCTCAGCCTGCTTGGGAACGAAGTAGTACATCATGCCCAGGAAGCTGGTGGTCAGGAAAAAGCCCACGGCGTTGTGGCCATACCACCACTGCACCATGGCATCCTGCACGCCTGCGTAAGCGGAGTACGACTTCCACAGGGTAACGGGCATCTGGATATTATTGAAAATATGCAGAACCGCGATGGTGATGATGTAGGAACCAAAGAACCAGTTGGCCACATAAATATGTTTGACCCGGCGCTTCACGATGGTGCCGAAGAATACTATGGCGAAGGAGACCCAGACCAGCGCGATCAGGATGTCGATAGGCCATTCGAGTTCGGCGTATTCCTTGGTGGACGTAATGCCCAGAGGCAGAGTGATCACAGCCGCAACAATGACGGCCTGCCAGCCCCAGAACGTGAAAGCGGCCAGCTTGTCACAGAACAGACGCGCCTGGCTGGTGCGTTGCACCACATAGTAGGAAGTCGCAAACAGCGCGCTTCCGCCAAACGCGAAAATGACCGCGTTCGTGTGCAGTGGCCGCAGGCGGCCATAACTCAGCCACGGAATATCGAAATTCAGTTGCGGCCAGATCAGTTGTGCGGCAATCCACACACCAACAGCCATGCCTACGACTCCCCAGACTACGGTCATGATGGCAAATTGCCGTACTACACCGTAGTTGAAGACTTCAGGCTGTTTTCCGAGCGTATCGGAAGTACCCATGAGCTTCCCCTCATTAATTATGAAAAACAATCGCGAGCATGATCTCGCATGGCCAAGTCTATAGCCTTGATCTACATCAATGCCCTTCTTTCAATATTGGGCTTGATGCTTCCCCACCACAGGACACTTGACCTGAGGCGAATCCTGTCCAATTGCTTTTTGCATCGAAAGCTTTCGCCCCCGTCTCAGCTCCGCTCGTCTCCGGGCGGTGATTCCGAAGTGCCGGGTGAATCGTCATCCATAAGGATGGACTCCCCCCCTTTTTGCGTGTCGTCGAACTGGCCGGAAAAAATCGCCCACCAGAACATTCCGCCGATCAGAGCCACAAAAGCCAGCCCGATCGGCAGCAACAGAAAAAGGGAGCCTGTCATGATCAGCCTTGAGCGACCGCGCCAGACCAACCCGGCTCAGCGACAACCCGCAATTGGCGGCGGTACATGCGCCATGCATTACCCGCAACCACAAGCGATGACAGCAACATGCTGAGCGCCGCCACCCAGGGCGACACCAGGCCAATTGCTGCCAGCGGCGTCATGAGCAGATGCCAGACGACAGAACCATACAGGTTCTGCCGCGTGACACGCCCGGTCACCCGGACAAGCCCGGCAACTTCAGAATCGGAGATCGGCCCGCGCGCAGCCAGTGAGGCATGGGCGGCGGAGACAGAGGAAGGAACGGCCATGGCCATGGCACAGGGGCAGCTCATGACGAACATGGCAACCAGCACCGGCACTGCATGGCTGGGATCAATGTAGAACCACCACACCGCACCTGACACAATGGCCAGGGCGACCTGAACGGTGACAAACCAGAAAGCAACGCGATTGGCGCGCGCGGAAGCCGAAGCGCGAAAGGATTCGATGGCGCTGTGCGCCCCGCCGGTTTCCACCGCCTGACGGGCACAGAACTCAAGATAGCGGGCCGTGAGCAGGAAGGCCACGAACATGGCGACGGAATCGAAGTAGACTTCGCCTTTGCCCGCCCACGTGGCATAGACGCTGGGCACGAACGCGACGGCAATGCCCAGGGCGACAGGAACATCCATGGTGACTTCTTTTTGCGCCAGGCGGCTGAGCGCCCCGGCCCAGACAGGCTGAGCACAGTAAAGCACCACGGGAACGGTAATGAGCAGGCTGATCCAGTTCATCAGGAAGATGGCCTGGTCAAGCAGCTGGAGATTATCGGGCGCCATGCCTTCGTGGCGCAGATAGCCCGGGAATGCGAACATCATGACCTGCATCATGGCAAGCCAGGCAAGGCCCAGGCGGGCGAGCATATGCCGACGACGGTTCCGATCAGCATCGGATAGTGTCAGTGGAGGAGAGAAAATGGACATCGCGCGCATGGGGAGAACTATACCGTTTTGATCTTCGCTTCTTCTTGATCTAGATCAACGGCCCAGGAAGAACGCCCCGGTTCCCGCCGTTCTCCGCCCCGGTCAGCCCAACCGGAACGCACAACGAAAAGCCTCCTGACGCCTTGTCGTGCGCCAGGAGGCCACTCTTATATCATCCCTGGTTTATGCGGCATGAAACGGTGTCAGGCCGTGTCATGCCGCTTCCCATGCCTCAGGCGTGGGAGTGCTCGAACTGCTCTTCTTCAGTCGAACCGGTCAGCGCCGTGGTGGACGACTTGCCACCTTCAATAGCCTGGGTAACGGCGTCGAAGTAGCCCGTGCCCACTTCGCGCTGGTGGCGAACGGCGGTGAAGCCCTTGTCGGCCGCGGCGAATTCTTTCTGTTGCAGCTCGACAAAAGCGCTCATGTTGCGGCGTGCATAACCGTGTGCCAGCTCGAACATGCCGTAGTTCAATGCGTGGAAGCCAGCCAGCGTGATGAACTGGTAACGATAGCCCATGGCGCCCAGTTCACGCTGGAAGCGCGCAATGGTGTCGTCATCAATGTTCTTCTTCCAGTTGAAGGAAGGCGAGCAGTTGTAGGCCAGCAGCTTGCCCGGGAACTGACGATGAATGGCTTCTGCGAACTGACGCGCATATTCCAGGTTGGGCGTGGAGGTTTCGCACCAGATCAGGTCAGCATAAGGAGCGTAGGCCAGGCCGCGCGAAATCGCCTGTTCAATACCGGCACGAGTACGGAAGAAGCCTTCGTTGGTGCGTTCGCCCGTGATGAAGGGACGATCGTTTTCGTCGATATCGCTGGTCACCAGGTCGGCAGCGTCTGCATCGGTGCGCGCCAGCAGCAAGGTAGGCACGCCCATGACGTCGGCTGCCAGGCGGGCCGCCACCTTGGCCAGCTCGCGGTCACCAAAAGCGGGGATCACACCCAGATAGGCATTGGTGGCGCCCAGCTCCAGGCGGGCGGCCAGGTTCAGCAC
>JAAZDZ010000324.1 GCA_012512545.1 Alcaligenaceae bacterium
AAGACGCTGCCCAGCTTTTCGAGATGCTCAAGGGCTTCGCCGCAACCGCGCACCACGCAGGTGAGCGGGTCTTCTGCAACCACCACCGGCAGGCCGGTTTCTTCCTGCAGCAGGCGGTCAAGGTCGCTCAACAGTGCTCCGCCGCCGGTCAGGGCAATGCCCTTGTCGGTAATGTCGGCACCCAGCTCCGGGGGAGTCTGTTCCAGCCCTGTCTTGACCGCAGACACAATCTGATTGAGCGGATCGGTAAGAGATTCCAGAATCTCGTTGGATGAAACCGTAAAGCTGCGCGGCACGCCTTCGGAAAGGTTGCGCCCCTTGACTTCAAGCTCTTTGATTTCCGACCCGGGGAATGCGGAACCGATTTCCTTTTTGATGAGTTCGGCCGTGGGTTCGCCAATGAGCATGCCGTAGTTGCGGCGGATGTAGTTGATGATGGCTTCATCGAATTTGTCGCCACCCACCCGCACAGAACCCTTGTACACCATGCCGCCAAGAGAAATGATGGCGACTTCAGTGGTACCGCCGCCGATGTCCACCACCATGGAGCCGCTGGCATCAGACACGGCCAGACCGGCGCCGATGGCAGCTGCCATGGGCTCTTCGATGAGATAAACCTGGCTGGCGCCCGCCCCCATGGCGGATTCGCGAATGGCACGCCGCTCCACCTGAGTAGAACCGCAGGGCACGCAAATGATGATGCGCGGGCTGGGCGCAAACATGCTGCGCGGATGCACCATGCGAATGAACTGCTTGAGCATTTGCTCGGTAACGGTGAAGTCGGCGATAACGCCGTCCTTCATGGGCCGTATGGCTTCGATATTGCCGGGCACCCGGCCCAGCATCTGCTTGGCCTCACGGCCGACTGCCTGGATGATTTGCTTGCCACCTGGGCCGCCTTCCTGCCGGATGGCGACTACCGAAGGCTCATCGAGCACGACACCTTTGCCCCGAACGTAAATCAGGGTGTTGGCGGTACCGAGGTCGATCGCCATATCGCTGGAAAAATAACTGCGGAGGAATCCGAACATGGGAGTCAGAGATCTGAATGTAGAGAACTCGGCGTGTCCGGGCGAGGGGATGCACTACTGGCCGCAACCGAATGGCAGCCGGACTATCCGATCAAACGAAGAATGATAACTTATAATTGATGTTTGTTAGCATCAATTCACGGTCTTCAGTAACCCTTTGCATGTACCGTGACAATTAATTTTCCCCGCAGGCAACCTCCGGTCAAGAAACCCATGGCAATTTCCGAGCAAGACGTCATGCGCATCGCCCAACTGGCACGCATACAACTTTCGCCCGACGACACGGCGCAGACTCAGAAGGATCTCACCAAGATCCTGGGCCTGATGGCCCGTCTGCAGGCGGTGGACACGCAAGGGGTCGAGCCCATGGCCCACCCCCTGTCGGCACACCAGGACATTCAACTGCGCCTGCGCGAAGATATCGCGGCGGCCACGCTCACCGAAAGCGAACGCGACGCGCAAATGGCCAATGCCCCCGCCCAGGCCGATGGTCTGTTCCTCGTGCCTACGGTCATTGAGTAAAACGAATGGCAAACCTTCCCTTGCACACCCAGTTCTCCAGCATACAAGCGCTGCGCGACGCCCTGCGCTGCGGTTCCCTGAGCGCTGTCGAGCTCGCCCGCAGCGCGCTGGATGCCGTCGAGGCGCATTCCAACCTGAATGCCTTTCTGCATGTCGATCCAGAACTTACCCTGGCCCAGGCACGTAATGCCGACGCCGCACTGAAGGCGGGCAATGCAGGCCCTCTGGCCGGTATCCCCATCGCCCATAAAGATGTCTTCGTCACCCAGGGGTGGCGCAGCACTGCGGGCAGCCGCATGCTGGAAAACTACACCAGCCCCTTCGATGCCACCGTTGTCAGCCGCCTGGCCGATGCAGGCGCGGTTTCTCTGGGCAAGCTCAACTGCGACGAATTCGCCATGGGCTCGGGCAGCGAAACCTCGCACTTCGGCCCGGTTCGCAACCCCTGGGATGTCTCCGCCGTGCCCGGCGGCTCGTCGGGCGGCTCAGCCGCAGCAGTGGCCGCCGGTCTGGTCATGGCCGCCACCGGCACCGACACGGGCGGCTCCATACGGCAGCCCGCAGCGCTGTGCGGCATTTCGGGCATCAAACCCACCTATGGCACGGTGTCGCGCCTGGGCGTGGTGGCCTATGGTTCCAGCCTCGACCAGGCAGGCCCGATCGCGCGCCACGCCCGCGACCTGCTCGACATCCTCGAACCCATGACAGGCTTCGACCCGCTGGATTCCACCAGTCTGGAACACTGCGATGGCGCCGCCAATGCGCCAGGCCGCATCCGGGCGCGCTTCGAAGCCGCCCAAGCCAGGCAGCAGGAAAACGGCAGCCGCCCGCTGGAAGGTCTGCGCATCGGCGTGCCGCGCGAATTTTTCGACTCTGGCCTGTCGCCAGACGTAGCCCAGGCCGTTGAACGCGCCCTGAGCGCATTTGAAGACCTGGGCGCCGTGCGGGTTGAAATCAGCCTGCCGCGCACCGAACTTTCCATTCCAGCCTACTACGTCATCGCTCCGGCGGAAGCGTCCACCAACCTGTCCCGCTACGACGGCGTACGTTTTGGACACCGCGCAGATTCCTACACCGATCTCCAGGACATGACCAGCCGCTCGCGTTTCGAGGGCTTTGGCGACGAAGTGCGCCGCCGGGTGCTGGTCGGCACGTATGTGCTGTGCCATGGCTATTACGACGCCTACTACCTGCAGGCGCAGCGCGTGCGCCGCATGATCACCGACGACTTCCAGCAGGCTTTCGCACAGCATTGCGATGTCATCATGGGGCCGGTCACACCCACCGTTGCCAAACCCATCGGCGACAACCGCGAAGACCCGATCGCCGACTGGCTGTCCGTCATCTACACACTGGGCGTCAGCCTGGCCGGCCTGCCCGCCATGTCGGTGCCTTGCGGCTTCGGCGCCGAGCGCCCCCTGCCCATCGGCCTGCAGATCATCGGCAACTACTTCACCGAAGGCGAATTGCTCGCCGTAGCGGATTGCTACCAACAGGCCACCGACTGGCATCAACGTACTCCGGGACAGCAATAATGGATTGGGAAATCGTCATCGGCCTGGAAACGCATGTCCAGCTTTCCACCGAATCCAAAATCTTTTCGGACAGCAGCACCCGCTTCGGCGCGGCCCCCAACACGCAGGCCAACGTCATGGATATGGCGCTGCCTGGCAGTCTGCCAGTCATGAACCGGGGCGCTGTTGAACGCGCCATCGTGTTCGGCCTGGCTGTCGGCGCCCACATTGCGCCGCGTTCGCAGTTCGAACGCAAGAATTACTTCTACCCCGATCTGCCCAAAAACTATCAGATCAGCCAACTGGAAGTCCCGGTCGTGCAAGGCGGCTCGCTGCGCTTTTTTGTAGGCGAAGAAGAAAAAACGCTTAACCTCACGCGCGCCCACCTCGAAGAAGACGCGGGTAAATCCCTGCACGAGAACTTCACCGGGCCGCATGGCGAATCCTCCACCGGTATCGACCTGAACCGCGCAGGCACGCCGTTGCTGGAAATCGTTACCGAGCCCGATCTGCGCTCGGCAGCTGAAGCCGTCGCCTATGCCCGCGCCCTGCACGCCCTGGTGGTGTGGCTGGGTGTCTGCGACGGCAATATGCAGGAAGGCTCTTTTCGCTGTGACGCCAACGTTTCCGTGCGGCCGCGCGGCCAGCAGGAACTCGGCACCCGCACCGAAATCAAGAACGTCAACTCCTTCCGCTTTCTGGAACGCGCCATTCTGTACGAAGCGCGCCGCCAGATCGAGCTCATCGAAGACGGCGGCACCGTGGTGCAGGAAACCCGGCTCTACGATTCCGACCGCGACGAAACCCGCAGCATGCGCAGCAAGGAAGACGCCCACGATTACCGTTATTTCCCGGACCCTGACCTTCCCCCCTTAGTGGTCGACCCGGAATGGATAGAGCGTGTGCGCGCCGGCATGCCCGAGCTGCCGTCTCAAAAACGTCAGCGCTTTGAAGAAGAACTCGGTCTCACTGCCTATGACGCCGCCCAACTGACGATGGACCGCGCCACTTCGGACTATTTCGAAAAAGTGGCGGCAAAATTGCCACAAGGTCAGGCCAAGCTCGGCGCCAACTGGATACTCGGTGAACTTGCAGCAGCCC
>JAAZDZ010000325.1 GCA_012512545.1 Alcaligenaceae bacterium
CCAATGGCCTGGGCTACAACGTGACCCGGGTGCGGGAAATCATGGGGGAAGACGCCAATCTGGGCAGCTGGGACATGCTTTTCAAGCCCGAAAACGCCGAAAAGCTGCGGGCTTGCGGGATTTCCATGCTGGATGAGGCCGCGCAGGTGTTTCCGGCGGCATTGCATTACCTGGGCAAAGATCCCAACAGCGAAAACATTGCCGATTACCGCGAAGCACTTGAACTGCTGAAAAGCATCCGGCCTTATATCCGCCAGTTCAGTTCCTCGGGCTATATCGACGAGCTCGCCGCAGGCGATCTGTGCATGGTGTACGGGTTTTCGGGCGATGTCATGATTGCCGGGGCGCGCGCCCGCGAGGCCAGCCGCAGTTACAAGATCGACTACTACATTCCCGATGGCGGGGCACCAGTATGGTTTGACACCATGGCCATTCCCAAAGACGCCCGCAACGTCGATGCCGCCCACGCCTTCATCAATTACATTGAAACGCCTGAAGTGCATGCGGCCATCACCAACACCATGTTCTATCCCAATGCGAACAGGGAAGCCCGCAAGCACGTGATCAAGGACGTGGCCGACAACCCCATGATCTACCCTGATGAAAACGTCACCCGCACGCTGTTCGTGATCAAGCCGCAGTCTTTGCGTCTGCAGCGCGATCTGAGCCGCATGTGGAACGAACTCAAGACGGGCCGCTGAGCACATGAGCCAGAATCCTTCGGCAGCTCCCTGGTCGGGAGCCGCGGACGCTTTTGTCCGCGTAGAGGATGTCGTCAAGATCTATGGCGATGTCGTGGCGGTTCAATCGGTCAGTCTGGCGGTGGAAAGGCAGGAAATCTTCGCTCTTCTGGGCAGCTCGGGCTGCGGGAAATCCACCTTGCTGCGCATGCTGGCCGGCTTTGAGGAAGCGACTTCCGGGCGCATTTTTCTCGATAACGAAGACATCACCGTTCTGCCGCCTTACAAGCGGCCGGTCAACATGATGTTCCAGTCATACGCGCTTTTCCCCCATATGACGGTCGAGGCCAATGTGGCGTTCGGCCTGAAGCAGGAAGGGGTGCCGCGCAACGAAATCCATGGTCGTGTCTACGAAGCCCTGGATCTCGTGCAGATGGGTGCTTATGCGCGGCGCAAACCTGCCCAGCTTTCGGGCGGCCAGCAGCAGCGCGTGGCTTTGGCCCGCAGTCTGGTCAAGCGCCCCAAGCTGCTGTTGCTCGACGAGCCCATGTCGGCGCTGGACAAGCAGATCCGCCAGAACACCCAGATTGAGCTGGTGAAAATCCTCGACAAGGTGGGCGTGACCTGCATCATGGTGACGCACGATCAGGAAGAAGCCATGACGATGGCGCACCGTATGGCGGTCATGTCCGAAGGGCAGATCGTGCAGTGCGGCGCGCCGCAGGAAGTCTACGACTTCCCCAACTCCCGTTTCGTTGCGGGTTTTGTGGGGTCTACCAACCTGTTCAGCGGCGTGATCTCCGTTGACGAGGCTGATCACGTGCAGATCGAAAGCGAACAGCTCAGCCGCCCGCTGTATGTGGATCATGGCGTCAGCGAGCCCTTGGGCATGGAAGTGCATGTGTCCATCCGGCCCGAGCGCATCCGCGTGCACCGCGAACAGCCCGAAGGCGACTTCAACTGGAGCCATGGGATGGTCAGCCATATGGCCTGGATGGGCAGCTATGCGCGTTATCAGATCCGCCTGGATTCCGGCATGCAGGTCGAAGCTTCGGTGCCGCGTCTGGCCATGGCGCAAAACGATGCTCCGGCCCTGGGCGAAGAAGTCTATATCGACTGGTCTGATGACAGCGCCACGGTTCTGACATCATGAAGACCATGCGCTTTCTGAGCAAGCCTGTGGCCTGGCGGCGCATTTTCACGATTGCGCCGCCATTTGTCTGGCTGGTGCTGTTTCTGCTGCTGCCCTTTCTGCTGGTGCTGAAAATCAGTTTCGCTGATCTGCAGTTCGGCATTCCGCCGTACACGGCATTGGTTGAGTTCACGGATTACACGCTCAATGTGGTGCTGAATCTGCGCGGTTATGCGCTGCTTTTCAGTGACAGCCTGTACATTGCCACCTATCTGCATAGCGTGAAAATGGCCGCTGTCACCACGGTGTGCTGCGTGCTTATCGGCTATCCCATGGCGTATTACATTGCGCGCTCCGAACCCTCCACGCGCAATCTGCTGCTGATCGGCGTGATTCTGCCTTTCTGGACTTCGCTGCTTTTGCGTGTGTATGCCTGGATCGGCATTTTGCGTAACGATGGTTTGCTGAACAACCTGCTGATGGGCCTGGGCTTTATCGACCAGCCGCTGGAAATCTACCGCACCGATCTGGCGGTATATATAGGGCTGGTCTACGCTTATCTGCCGTTTTTCATTCTGCCGCTTTATGCCAATCTGGTGAAGCTTGACGTGCGGCTGCTGGAAGCGGCTTACGATCTGGGCGCGCGGCCATGGCGGGCGTTTGTGTCAGTTACGCTGCCGATGTCCATGCCAGGAGTCATCGCTGGTTCCATGCTGGTGTTCATTCCTTCGGTGGGGGAATTCGTCATCCCGGAAATGCTGGGCGGCGCCGACACCCTGATGATAGGCCGGGTCATGTGGACGGAATTCTTCAATAACAGCGACTGGCCCATGGCAGCTGCCGTAACCTGCGTCATGGTATTGCTGCTGCTGGTGCCGCTGGTGCTGTTCCAGTACGGTCAGACGCGCCAGCTGGCACTGCGGGGAGGGCGTCGCAATGGCTAAGCCGGATTCCCGCCTGCGGGCCCTGGTGCTGGGGCTGGGTTACGCATTTCTGTACGGGCCGATTCTGGTGCTGATGGTCCTGTCGTTCAATGATTCGGCCATGATGACCACCTGGACGGGTTTTTCGCTGCGTTGGTATCACGAACTCTTCAACGACCGGGCCTTGCTTGAAGCCGCCCGGCTTTCGTTGCTGATCGCCGCCTTCACGGCCACGGCGGCGGTGGTGGTGGGCACCTGGGCAGGCTATGTGCTGGCGCGTATGGGCCGCTTTCGCGGCTTTGCGCTGTTTGTCGGGCTGGCCAGTGCGCCGCTGGTCATACCGGAAGTGGTGCTGGGCATTTCCCTGCTGCTGATGTTCGTCGAACTGAGCGATCTGATGGGTTGGGAAGGCAGTAACGGCGCTTTCACCATCTGGGTGGGCCATGTCATTTTGAGCATGGCCTACGTGTCGGTCATTATTCAGTCGCGTGTGCGCGATCTCGACCGATCTCTGGAAGAGGCCGCGCTCGATCTTGGCGCCACACCGGTCAAGGTGTTCTTCCAGGTGGTTCTGCCGCTGATCGCGCCCGCCCTGGTGGCAGCCTGGTTGCTGGCGTTCACTTTGTCGCTCGACGATGTCGTGATTGCCTCATTCCTGACCGGGCCGGGCTACACCACTTTGCCGCTGGAGGTCTTTTCGCGCGTGCGGTTGGGGCTTAAGCCTGAAATCAACGCGCTGGCCACTATTTTCATGCTGCTGGTCGCTGTTTTTGTGGTGATCGCGCATCGCGTTCAGAATCGGAAAGGAGCATCATCATGACTACGCCCACGCTTTACGGGCTCACCAAGTGTTCGACCTGTGTCAAGGCAAGAAACTGGCTGCGTGAACGCGGCGTGGAAGCCGGGTTCGTCGATTACCGCGATCATCCCCTGCCAGCCAGTGATCTGGTGAAATGGAGTGGCGAACTCGGGGGCTGGGAGAAGCTCGTCAACCGTGCCTCCATGACCTGGCGCAATCTGCCTGAAGATCGCAAGGCGGCCGCTTCCGATGAGCAATGGCTGGCCTTGATTGCCGAATTTCCCGCCCTGGTGCGCCGCCCTCTGGCCACCTGGCCCGATGGCACCGTCACGGTGGGCTTTACCGAAAAAAAATACCTGGACCGCCTGGGCCAATGAGCCCGGACATAGAACAGTCGCAGTTGACCGCATAAAGGATTTTTCATGCTTACTCAAGATGAACTCAAGCGTAATGTGGCCCAGGCCGCCGCGGAATATGCGCTGACATGTCTGAGCCCGGATTCCGTGCTTGGAGTCGGAACGGGCTCAACGGTCGATTGCTTCATTGATGTCATTGCCCCACACCGCGACCGCTTCCGCGCCGCGGTTTCCAGCTCTGAGCGCAGCACCCGGCGCCTGCGCGATCTCGGCATCAAGGTGGTAGATCTCAACGAAGTCCAGGACATGCCTTTATATGTGGATGGCGCTGATGAAATCGACCCCGGAATGAGCATGATGAAGGGCGGCGGCGGGGCGCTGACCCGCGAGAAAATCGTCGCATCGGTGGCCCGGCGCTTTGTGTGCATTGTGGATGAGTCCAAACAGGTCGATACCCTGGGCGCTTTCCCTTTGCCCGTTGAGGTCATTCCCATGGCGCGCGAAGCGGTCGCCAGGCGGCTGCGCCAGCTGGGTGGCGAACCACAGCTGCGTCAGGGGTTTGTGACCGACAATGGTTGCGAAATCCTTGATGTTGCCGGGCTGCGCATCGCAGCGCCTGCCGCGCTGGAAGCGCAGATCAACGATATTCCGGGCGTGGTGTGTTGCGGCCTGTTTGCGATTTCGGGCGCAGATCTCGCTTTGGTCTCCTCGCAGCAGGGCGTGCGCCGCATCGAACGCCCGGGCGCTGCCATTCAAGACACATAAGCGTCATAATTAGGTGCTACCCTTACACATCCATTCGCTGGGCTGTCCAGTATGGGTTCTTATCCTATTCGCGATCAAAGAGTGTTATGACCGAGCATACCAACAGGCAGTTTTCCGCCGACCTCGAAGCTGTGCGTTCCCAGTTCCTGGAAATGGGCGGTGTGGTAGAAACCATGATTCAGGATGCCGTTGAGGCGCTGCAGACGGGCGATCTTACCCTGGTTGAACAGGTGCGCGAACACGAGCGCATCGTCAATCAGCATGAAGTCGAGATCGACGAGCGCATCGGCTTGCTGATTGCCCGCCATCAGCCAACGGCGGTCGATTTGCGCACTCTGCTGTCAGTGTCCAAAATGCTGACCGACATGGAGCGTTGTGGCGACGAAGCGGAAAAAATCGCCAAAGTGGCGCGCCGTCTGCACGAAGCCAATTCCCTTTACGAACCGGTGGTCGAATTGCGCCACATGGCTCGCGACGTCGCTCTGATGATCCGCGACATGCTCGACAGCTTTGCGCGCCATGACCCGGTTGCCGCCGCCAAGGTGGTGCGCAACGACAAGGAAGTCGATAAAGAATGGAAGGCGGCCCTGCGTCACATGGTCACCTACATGATTGAAGACCCACGCGGCATTTCCAAGTCGATTGAGCTCGTATTCATTGCGCGCGCGCTTGAGCGCATCGGCGACCACGCCAAAAACATGGCCGAACGCGTCATTTACATGGTGCGTGGCGACGACGTGCGGCACACGGGCCTGAAATACACCGAACGCGCGGCCCGCGGAGAACTGGATGATTCCGAATCCGGCATTATCGGTTCCATTGCCGCTGCGGGTGGGGCGACAGAAAGCGACGCTTCCGCAGCCAGCGCCAAGAGCGATAGCTCCACCAATTCCTGAGCCTGCTCAGGCGCTCACCGCTTCCCGCCCGCGCTGCCGGGTGGGGGCAGGCATGGAAAAACAACCGGCGCATCGTGCAACCGCCACGATGCGCCGGTTGTCGTTGTATTTATTCCGCTGAAGGCGGCACGTAGCCCTGGGCTTCGATATCGCGGTCTTCAAACAGATAGCTTTCCATCTGCTGCGCCAGATATTTCCGTGCGCGGGCATCGGCCAGGTTCAGGCGGTTTTCGTTGACCAGCCGGGTCTGGATGTCGATCCAGTCGGCCCAGGCTTGTTTGGAGACTTCCCGCCAGATGCGGACGCCCAGGTCGCCAGGGTAGGGGGGGTATTCCAGCCCTTCGGCCTCGCGTTTGAGCTTGACGCAGTTGACCATGCGAGTCATGCAGTACACCTTTGATCAGTGAGAATGAGACAAGCCACGGCGCGACGGGCGCGCCATGGCGCTGTGAGGCGTATTGTAGCGCTCCCGCCCGGCGCAGGCGGGGCGCTGCCGGGCGGGCTGCGGCTTACAGCCGCTTGATGAAGATGAGGCTGTTGCGCGACCGGTTGTAGGTCAGCTGCCGCTCTTTGGGCAGGTCGGAAATACTGCCGCGTACAAAACCGCGCTTCATGAACCAGTGCGATGTGCGGGTGGTCAGCACAAACAGGCGCCGCGCGCCCTTGGAACGGGCCCGCATTTCGGCGTGGCGCAACAGCATTTCGCCTTCGCCTTCGCTTTGCCATTCCGGGTGCACGATCAGGCAGGCCATTTCCGCCATGTGCTCTTCGGGGAAGGGAATGACCGCCACGCAGCCATAGATAACGCCGTCGTGCTCCAGCACGGTGAACTTCTCGACATCGCGTTCAATGACGGCGCGGCCCCTGGGCACCAGAGTGCCATCGGCTTCCAGAGGCTCGATCAGCTGCACAATGGCGCCGATATCGTCTACCTGGGCGGGGCGCAGATCGTCAAGCGTATCTTCCACCACCATGGTGCCGACGCCATCGTGGGTGAAGATTTCCAGCAGCACCGAGCCGTCCAGGGTGTAGGGCAGCAGGTGGGCACGGGCTACGCCGCGTTTCACGGCCCGCGAGGCGTGGGTCAGAAAGGCTTCGGTGTCCTGATCGAGTTCGGTTTCCGCCAGCAGGCGGTCGGCCTCGGCGCGGGCCAGTTCGGTGACGGCGTCGCCGTTGGCATCCCTGATCAGGCTGTCCTGGGTCAGGAAAATCAGCTTTTCGGCCCGCAGCGCAATGGCGGTGCTGGTGGCCAGGTCTTCCATGGCCAGGTTGAAGGCTTCGCCGGTGGGCGAGAAACCCAGCGGCGACAGCAGTACGATGGCACCTTCGTTGATCACGGCCTTGATGGCGTTGATGTCGATCTTGCGCACGGAGCCGGTGTGCTGGTAATCGAGCCCGTCGATAATGCCCACGGGCCGTGCCGTGACGAAGTTGCCCGAAATGATGCGGATGTGTGCGTGCGACATCGGGGTATTGGGCAGGCCCTGGCTGAAAGCGGCTTCAATGTCCAGGCGGATTTCGCCCGCGGCTTCCTTGGCGCATTCCAGCGCCGCCGGGCCGGTGGGCTCGGTGCCGCGGCCAAAGCGGGTGTCATAGCCTTTCAGCTGCAGCTGTTCATTGACTTGCGGGCGCGAGCCGTGCACCAGAATCAGCTTCACCCCCAGGGCCGATAGCAGGGAAAGATCCTGAATCAGCGGGTTGAGTACGCCATCGCGCACGAGTTCGCCACCAAACGCCACGACAAAGGTCTTGCCGCGAAAATCGTGCACATAAGGGGCGACTTCCCGGAACCACCGCACGAATTGGGCGGGGGCGAACTCAGGGGCTACAAGCGCGGAATAGGTTTCGCTGTCGGCTGTGGTCATACGTGTTGCAATGTTAAAGGACCTCGGAACAAGAGGAAAATTATAATGAGTGGTTGTTCAGACCCGATTGGTTTCATGCAAAAGACTGCACCATTGTCAGAAAACCCACACAAAACCGCCCCTGAAGGCCGGAATCGCCCGGCGCGCCGTCCTCGAACGGAAGCGCCTCCCAGGCTGGACCGCGAGCCGCCGCCCATTCACTACCCTGAAGATCTGCCTGTCAGCGCGCATCGCGGGCAAATTGCCAAGGCCATCGAGGAACACCGCGTTGTCATTGTCTGCGGTGAAACCGGTTCCGGCAAGACCACGCAGCTGCCGAAGATCTGCCTGGAGCTTGGGCGTGGCCGCAAGCGCATGATCGCCCATACCCAGCCCCGGCGGCTGGCTGCCACATCGGTGGCCAGGCGGATTGCCGAAGAACTGAATACCGAACTGGGCGACTGGGTCGGGTATCAGATCCGCTTCAGCGACCGCAGCGGCCCCAATGTGGCGGTCAAGCTCATGACCGATGGCATTCTGCTGGCCGAAACCCAGCGCGACCCGCTGTTACGGCGTTACGACACCATTATTGTTGATGAAGCCCACGAACGCAGTCTGAATATCGATTTCCTGCTGGGGTTTCTGAAGAATCTGCTGGAAAAGCGCCGCGATCTCAAGCTCATCATCACCTCGGCCACCATTGATGCCGACCGTTTCGCCAGGCACTTCAGCATGGCGGGCAAGCCCGCGCCGGTCATTGAGGTGTCCGGGCGGCTGTATCCCGTCGAAGTGCGTTACCGGCCCATCCAGAGCGACAGGGATGAGGACACTGGCGGGCGCGGCAGCCGCGACGAAGAGCGCGATCTCATCGAAGCCATTGTGGAGGGCGTGGACGAATGCGCGCGCCATGGCCCGGGCGATGTGCTTGTCTTTCTGCCCGGTGAACGCGAAATCCGCGAATCGGTCGAGGCACTGCGCAAGCATCATCATAG
>JAAZDZ010000326.1 GCA_012512545.1 Alcaligenaceae bacterium
ATTGCGTGCTTTATACAGGCAGCCCGCGCAGCCTGGCGTTTCTGCGTGAAGAAACAACTGCCGATCCTGTGTATGTAGAAGTGCAGCCACGGTTCACTGCCAACAACAGCGAAGTCTTGCGTGAAGTGGTGCAGTCGGGAGCAGGGCTGGCGTTGTTGCCGGACTTCAGCCTCGCCGGCGGTGACCAGCCCCTGGTACGCGTGCTGCCTGATTGGAAAGTGCAGGGGTATTTCGGCACCCATATTGTCGCTGTCCGGCCATTCTCCCCCAGCGTGCCTTTGGCTGTGCACTGCCTGGTCGATCATTTGCGCGACGTATTCAACCACGCCAAGATCAATGTATATCCAAAGTAGCTTTGTGGGGCGGCGGTGGCTGCGCCAAGACCGGGTGCTGCACCGTGGTAACATCAATTGGCCCCTCGCCTGGCCCTGGCGGAATCGCAGCCTGAATGCTTGAATGTCCAATATCCGCGTCTTGACCCTGATGCTTGCCGGTCTGGCAATGCTCGGCCCGTTTGCCATCGACACCTACCTGCCTGCTTTCGACAGAATAGCGAACGATTTTGGCGTGGAAAGCGTGCTCATGCAGCACACCCTCAGTATTTATCTGCTGAGTTTTGCCTTCATGAGCCTGTTCTGGGGCACGTTGTCCGATACCTTTGGCCGCCGCCCTGTCATCATTGCGGGGCTGGTCATCTTTCTGATCGGCTCGGTGGGTTCCACATTCGCTCCTTCCTATGGCTGGCTGCTGTTCTTTCGAGGCTTGCAAGGGTGCTCGGCCGGCGCAGGACGCATTGTGGGACAGGCGCTCGCACGTGACCGCTATCAGGGCGCGGAAGCGCAGCGGCTGTTTGCCAATATCGCCATGGTTTTTGGTCTGGCGCCGGCCATTGCGCCGATTGTGGGCGGTTATCTCAGCACCTATGTGGGCTGGCGCTCCATCTTCGCCATGCTGACTGTGCTGACATTACTGCTGATTGCGGCAAGCTGGCGCTATCTGCCGGAAACCTTGCCGCCCAAAGCGCGTCAGCCCATCGACTTGCGCGCCATATTGCGCAATTACTTCCATGTGGTGCGCAATACCCGCTTCCTTCTTGCCATCACGGCGGTCGGGCTGGCGTTTTCGGGGTTTGGCCTGTATATCGCTTCGGCTGCCCGGTTCATTCTCGACATACTGCAATTGCCCGAAACGGCTTTCGGCTGGCTGTTCGTGCCGTTCATCATCGGCACCATCAGCGGCTCCATGCTGAGTTCCCGACTGGCGGGGAAGGTTGCGGCCGCCAGGCTGATTCTCGTTGGCCAGGGCATTATGGGGCTGGGGGCGCTGGGCAATGTGCTCTACAACGTGTTCTTTGTCGCCACAGTGCCCTGGGCCGTCGTGCCCATCACCATCTACGGTTTTGGAATGTCCACAGCGCTGCCAGGCATGACCGTCGTCACGCTCAGCATGTTTCCCCGCCTGCGCGGCATGGCATCGTCAGTGCAAAGCACCATGCAGATGCTGGTATTCGCGGCCGTGGCGGGGTTTGTAGCGCCGCTGCTATTTGGCAGTGCCCTGCTGCTGGCCTGCGGCACCGTGGGCAGTGCGGTACTGTGCGCCGTGCTGTGGCAAATGAGCGAACGGATGGGCGCGCGCACCGCGCAGTGACGCCCTTCCGGGAAATGTGCCTCAATCGCGGTGATACGTAACGAATTCATCCAGCGGCATTCTGTCGGGCTGGAATTCGTTCACTTTCTGGCTGGTGTCTTCATAGCCGATGGAAATATCACAGACGATGATTTTGTCGTCGCCGATGCCGAGGTGTTCCTTGACGATGTCGGGGTAGTTGGCGATGGCGGCCTGCGGGCAGGTATGGAGCCCGTATCCGCGTGCGCCAATCATGATGTTCTGCAGAAACATGCCGTAATCCAGCCAGCTGCCTGTCTGCAGGTCTTTGTCTATGGTGAACACAAGGACGACAGGCGCGTCGAAGAATTCATAGTTGCGGCCATGCTGACGGGACGCGGCTTCGCGGTCGCCTTTCTGGATGCCCAGCAGGTTATACAGGCCCCAGCCGGTGGCGCGCCGCCGTTCTATGTAAGGGGAACGCCAGGTCAGCGGGTAATACTGGTATTCCCGTTCTGCAGAGTGTCCCGCTTCGTGGGCAGCCAGCAGGGCGGCTGAAAGCCGGTCGCGGGCGGCGCCGGAAACTACATGCACTTGCCAGGGCTGCACATTGCTGCCGCTGGGGGCCATGCCCGCTGCCAGCAGCAGTTCATCCAGCAGTGCGGGTTCAATGGGTGTGGGCAGAAAGGCCCTGACGCTTTTGCGTGAAGTGATCGCTTCGTGTACGGGTGATCGGGTGGGAGTCATCGTTGCTGAGTCTTTCATGTAGTGCGAATGTGTCAGGTGATTGGATGCATCAGCATACTGCAGATGGGCAGATTTTCCGATGCGGGGCAATGAGGATGAGCCGACATTGCGGGTGGCGCGAGGGCAGGAAGGACATTTGAGGCTTGAGCAGCGCAGTTACGCGTGAATATAAGGACGCAAAGAAACGGTCAGGCCCACGTAAACAGGGCGCTTTGCTCTATAGTGCTGTGTGCCGGATTCAGTTTTCAAATCAGTCACTGGAGCATCGCATGCAGCCAAATCAGACCTTCTTTTCGAGTGCCCTTGCCGATGGATGCCTGCGGGCGCGCAACAGCGGCTTGGTAATGGCGTTGGGTGCAATGGTTCTTTCGGGGTGGGGAATCGGCCTGGCCCATGCCCAGGCGCCCGGCAGCTTGCAGGCTACCGAAATCACTGAGGCCAGCCACCCTTACAGCATCTGGCATTGTGCCAGGCAGCCCATCAAGACGCGCATGGTGGGCCAGTCCCTGGAAGTCCGGGTGGGGGATGAAAGCCGTTTCCTGCTGCCCGCCATATCGGCTTCGGGCGCGCGCTATGCAGCGCCGGGTGATTCCGATACCGAATTCTGGAGCAAGGGCGGTCAGGCCAATGTTATGTGGTCGGGCGTGGCGTTACCCGTCTGCGCCCAGGAAGGCACGCTTGTCACACCTGTGCGAGCCAGCGGTAACGAGCCTTTCTGGTCAGTCGAGTACGACGGCTGGCAGATTACCCTGACTGAGCCCGGTCAGCCTGCGCGACAGTTCAATCAGGTGGAGCAAAGCCCCAGCGCCTATGGCTGGATGCTGCAAACGCCTGCAGGCGAACCCGCCCTGCAAGCCAATATCACCGAAGCCGTCTGCCAGGACAGCATGAGCGGGCAGTTCTACCCTTACACCGTGACCCTGAACATGAATGAACAAACACTGCATGGATGCGGCGGCGATCCGGCCCGCTTGCTGCAAGGCGCAACCTGGGTATTGAAGACCATGGATGATACGGCGGTGACGGTAGCCGCACATCTGGAATTTCTCGCTGACAA
>JAAZDZ010000327.1 GCA_012512545.1 Alcaligenaceae bacterium
CCGCCGCTTTTCGTGCGACCACGCGCTAAAGCACAGTGATGCAGCCGGTGAATCAGGCAGTTGAGCCCAGCACGCTGGCCCGGTCAACGGGCTGGGTTTCGACGTATTCCAGCATGCGGGTATCGAACAGCTTGAGAAAGACACCCAGCGGGTTGCTGTCAGGGTAGGCCCAGCCTGGCAGGTTGGCCGCAATAGCGCTGGCTTGCAGGAGTTCGTCTTCAGTGACGCGCAATTCGTACTTCTTCAGCAGTGCCTGAACGTCGGCAGGCGTGCGCACCGCAGGCAGGGTGAGATCACGGGTAAGGCGATACACAAACACGCGCGGCGCGCCGCTGCGATTGCGCAAAGCCTGATTCTGCGCAAGTTCGTGGGTTGTGGCCAGCCAGAAAGCATGGCGGCCTGTGACAGAGACTTCGTCGGCTTCGGCACGATCAGTACCGTGGTAAACCAGCGAGCCGGCAGGAAAGGTCAGTTCGGACATGGTGGATGCCCCTTTTTATTGAGAAATTATGGAAAGGGTGTCCCCATTTTCTCTGAAAAAAACACTTTAGTGAAGCACCGGAGCCCGCCATCAGTAATGATGGCCCGCGCTTCACCCCAAAAACCCGCCAAAGCAAAACGCCACCCCGTTGGAGGTGGCGTTTTGCTTGGAATCTGTGGTGCCGGCAAGAGGAGTCGAACCCCCGACCTTCGCATTACGAATGCGCTGCTCTACCAACTGAGCTATGCCGGCCCATTTCTGCGAAGCCAGAATTATACACAGAATCTTATTTTCGGCTGGAATATTCCTGTTCCTGCCCGGGTGAGCCGTCGTCCAGCCCTTGCTGGTTCAGCTTGATGGCGGAGGGAAAGAGGTCCCAGGCGGCGATGAAAAGGGCGGCCGACAGCGGCCCGATGACAAAGCCGTTCAGGCCGAACACGGCCAGGCCGCCCAGTGTGGAAACCAGGATGATCCAGTCAGGCAGCTTGGTGTCCTTGCCCACCAGAATGGGGCGCAGGATGTTGTCGATCAGGCCGATGACGAGCACGCCGAACAAGGTCAGGACAATGCCTTCCACAATCGCGCCGCTAGTCAGGAAGTAGACGGCCACAGGCGCCCAGATCAGGGCGGCGCCCACGGCGGGCAGCATTGACAGCAGTGTCATGACCACGCCCCACAGCAAGGCGCCTTGTATGCCCAATACCCAGAACATCAGGCCGCCCAGGGTGCCCTGGGTGACGGCCACGACGATGTTGCCCTTTACGGTGGCGCGGATCACAGTGGCGAACTTGCGTATCAGGTGCTGCTTGTGTTCCTCGCTCAGAGGAATGGCCTGCTTGCTGAGGCGGGCCAGGTCGGCTCCGTCGCGCAGCAGAAAGAACAGCACATAAAGCATGACGCCCAGCCCGATCAGCAACTGGGCCGTGTTCTGCCCCA
Organism: Alcaligenaceae bacterium; assembly: GCA_012512545.1. Lineage (GTDB taxonomy): Bacteria > Pseudomonadota > Gammaproteobacteria > Burkholderiales > Burkholderiaceae_B > Yanghanlia. Next base: position 1,418 of record JAAZDZ010000327.1, read on the forward strand.
GGCTGACCGCCTGGGTGGCGATGAAGCGCCCGCCGGCCAGCGCGCCTTGGGTGAGCTTTTCCTGAATGCTCAGCATGTCGCCAATGCCGAGAAAGCTGAGCACCGTGTGAACCGAGGGCGGCAGGGCATCGACGATCCGGGTGAAATACAGCCCCAGGTTGAATTCGCCCGAACTGATGCGTTTGTAAGATGCGGCGATTTCCTGGATGAGCGCGCCGCTGATGACAATCATCGGAATAATGACGATCAGCAGGACGATCAGCAGCGTAATCGCTGCCGCCAGGTTGCGGCGGCCCTTGAATTTCAGGCACAACCGCCGGTGAATCGGGTGAAAGATCACCGCCAGCGTGGTGGCCCAGAACAGGGCGGCGTAGTAGGGCAGCAGAATCCATATGAAGCCGACGGTGACCAGCACCAGCATCACAATGAAGCTACGAAAATACAGGCTCGAATTTCTCATCCGGCATCCGGCAATTTAGAAAATAAGGCCCCGGCGGCTTTCAGGCGCGCTGCGCTCGACGCTGCCGGGATTGGAAATTCTATGCTGAATCGGGCGCTTGCGCTTGTTGCAAGGTGTTGTCGCGCGTCTGCCACTAGCCGAGCAAAGGTTCGTTCATGCCACAACCCTGAGTTATGATCCCTGCTGACAATGTTTCAAGAGTCGATGTTTTGTCAGCTAAGCATCGGCTCGGCGCCGTTTACGGCGCACAACAAGAGCAAGGAGCACATGCATGACCACCTCTCCAGCCCATGAGCCGCAACCGGACAAGCCAGAAGTAGGCCCGGATGGCATCCCCGCCCCTTCCGGCGAAACCAACCTGATTGATACCGATTATGTCGTGGGCCAGGACAATTTCTCGGGCAAGTTGTTCATTCAACTGGATGTCCACAGCAAGGTCTTTTTGATTTCTGCAGGCACGATTCTGCTGTTTGTACTGCTGACTCTGGCCTTTCAGGAAGGGGCGTCGGCGGTCTTTACCAGCATGCGTGGCTGGCTTACCAGCAATATGGCGGGTTTTCTGCTGGTGGCCGCGAATATCTTTGTCGTGCTGTGCCTGGCTCTGATTGTTTCTCCGCTGGGTAAAGTGCGGCTCGGCGGGCGCGATGCCGTACCCGATTACAC
>JAAZDZ010000328.1 GCA_012512545.1 Alcaligenaceae bacterium
AGGTCGGTCTGCACCGTGGGGGGCAGCAATTCGCGCGCGACTTCATTCATGTGTTCCAGCACTTCGCCCATGGCATAGCCCGGCGCAATGGCGGCTTCGATTTTGACGGCCCGCAGGCGGTTGAAGTGGTTCAGCGATTGCGGCGCAACGGATTCTTCGATTTCCACGAAGTTGGCCAGCTGCACCATGCTGCCATCGCGCGCCCGGACGTAAATATCCTGGATATCGGAAGGCGTGGAGCGATCCTGGCGTTTTACCTGAACAATGACGTCGTATTGTTCGCCGCTGTCGCGAAAGCGTGTGACATTGCGCCCGCCCAGCATGGTTTCCAAAGTGCGCCCGACATCGCCGACATCCACGCCGACATCCGCCAGCTTATCGCGGTTCACCTTCACTTTGAGTTCGGGCGTGTTCAGGCGCAAGTCGGTATCCAGGTTCTGCAGACCGGGATAATCGGCCAGCCTGTCCAGCAGCGTGTCCACCATGGCTGACATTTCCGGGTAGGTAGCCTGGCTCATCACCACAAAGTTGATGGGCTTGGATGTCGCGCGCTGGCCGAAGGAAGGCGGGTTGGACGGGAAGGCCCGCACACCTGGCACGGCAGAGAACTTGGGTTGAAGTTCCTGGGCAATTTCCTGCTGACTGCGCTCGCGTTCTTCCCAAGGCTTCAGGCGCAGAATGGCGAAGCCATCCGTGACGGTGGGAAAGCCGATGACCGACTGCACGCCGCTGCGCTCCGAGATATCTTCATACAGGGCTTCAATCTGCAGCAGACTGCGTTGGGTAGCATGCAGGGTGGAGCCTTCCGGTGCCGTCACGACACCAAACACCACGCCCCGGTCTTCAATCGGCGCAAGTTCGCTTTTGACCACGGTGAACAGCACGCCGCTGCCTGCCGCCACGGCCAGGCCCAGCACGACCACGATAAAGCGGTGCCGCAGCGCTACGCCCAGCGCGGAGCGGTAATGCCGGGTCAGGCCCACCAGCAGATTTTCAATAAAAGCATACATACGCCCATGGTTGTGCTGCGGCTTGAGCAGCACCGAACACATCATGGGGGTGAGGGTCAGTGCCACAAAACCGGACACCAGCACGGCCCCCGCCAGCGCCAGAGCGAATTCGATGAAAAGCCTGCCTGTTCTGCCTGTGGCAAACGCCAGCGGCGCGTACACGGTGACCAGCGTCAGCGTCATGGCGACCACCGCAAAGGCGATTTCCTTGGAACCGATCAGCGCCGCTTCCAGACGGCTTTTGCCTTCCTCCATGTGCCGATAGACGTTCTCCAGCACCACAATCGCATCGTCCACCACGAGGCCGATGGCCAGCACCATGGCCAGCAGCGTAAGCGTGTTGATGGAAAAACCGAACAGGTACATCAACCCGAAAGCGCCGATCAGCGACACCGGAATGGTGACAATGGGAATCAGGCTGGCGCGCACGCTGCGCAGGAAGAAGAAAATGACCAGTACCACCAGAATGATGGCTTCGATCACCGTTACGTAGACGGAATCAATGGATCGCTGAATGAAGACGGAGCTGTCGTATGCCACCTGCAACTGCATGCCTGCAGGCAGGTTTTCGTTGATGAGCTCGACTTCCTTGCGTACCTCGCTGGAGAGATCCAGCGGGTTGGCGGTGGACTGCTTGGTGACGCCGATGGTCAGGCTGGGCTGGCCGTTGAAGCGGGCCGATACGCGTTCGTCGGCGG
>JAAZDZ010000329.1 GCA_012512545.1 Alcaligenaceae bacterium
CCGCGTACTTCTGGCTTGAAACATCGTATTGATCGCGACATTCCTGCGGCAACGCCAGAATGCGCTGAAACATGGTTGGCACCCACTGACTGTGAGTAACCCGGTGCCGGTCGATCAGGGCAAGCGATTTTTCGGCATCGAAGCGTTCCATGATGACAATCCGTCCACCTGTATTCAGTACCCGCAGGCAGGTACGCAAGGGCGCGGCATGATACAGAGGCGCGGTCGAAAGATAGACGGTGTTTTCGTCGAAATTGAGCTGCCTGATCCAGAAAGACAGTTCCGGGTCGGCCACGCCTTGACGGACATCTGGCGCAAACAACGCCTTCTTGATGCCCTTGGGGCTGCCTGTCGTGCCTGATGAGTACAGAAGATCGCGGCCTGCCGGACGATCGGACAAGTCGATATACGCAGGGTTACCGGCCAGATAGGCCGCCACCCGCGACTGCAGCGAAGCACTGCCGGGCTGTTCATCCACCAGATACTTGCCTTGCATGTCCAGCTTGCTGGCCTGGCCTGCTGTTCTCTCGGAGACAAACAGCATCTTCGCCCCGCAATCTCGCACGATATAACTGACTTCGACTGCTGTCAGATGCGTGCTGATCACGACTATATAGGCGCCCACCAGGCGCGCTGCCAGCGCCAGATCCAGAATTTCGACCCGATTTTCCAGAAGAACCGCAATGGTGTCTCCGGCGTCTATACCCTGGCTGGCCAGCCATTGCGCGTAGTCGCGTGACCGCTGCGCCAGCTCGCCTGCTGTGTACTCAACCCCGGAATCGGCCATGGTGACCGCTACGCGCGCGGGCCTGACATCAGCCCAGCAATGAAAATCGTACAACGTGTGTCTCCTGTACTGATGCTGGCCTGTGAAACGGAACAGGTCAGTAAACGGCTATTTCGATAGCATTTAATGATACATACATCTCAATAAAAGCTCAATAATTTGAGACAAAACCAGTAATTACCCTAACAACACCCGTTAAAGACTTCAATAGCATGATGAAAAGCGTCTTTTTATGAGACAATTGTCCCAAGTATCAAGCACTCAAACAAAGGAGAACAGGTTGAGCCAAGCATTTATAGTGGATGCGATCCGCAGCCCCATGGGGCGCATCAAAGAAGGGGGCGCTTTCACCTCGCTTCATCCGGCCGATCTGCTGGCCCAGGTGCTGAAAAGCCTGGTCGAGCGCAACGGTCTGGACCCCGCCGAGGTAGAAGACGTCATCACAGGCTGCGTGAGCCAGGTCGGCGAACAGTCAGGCACGCCCGGGCGTGTCGCCTGGCTGGCCGCCGGGTTTCCTGAAAGCGTTCCTTCCACCACCATTGACCGCAAATGCGGTTCCAGCCAGCAGGCCGTGCATTTTGCCGCGCAAGGCATCATGGCGGGCATGCAGGACATCGTAATCGCCTGCGGCGTCGAATCCATGAGCCGCATTCCCATGGGCTCGGCCCGCATGGGCCAGGACCCTTACTCGCCTGCCATGCAGGCGCGCTATGCGAACGGCCTGGTTTCCCAAGGCATTTCTGCCGAGCTGGTCGCCGCCCGTTACGGCTTGAGCCGCGACGATCTGGACGCTTACTCCGCGCAATCCCATCACCTTGCACATACAGCCAGAGAAGCCGGTCAGTTTGCGCGCGAAATCGTGCCTGTCACCGTTGATGGCAAACAGGTTCTGCTCGACGAAACCATTCGCCCTGGCACCACGACGGAACGCCTTGCCACGCTTAAGCCCGCCGTCTTCACACCCGAGTACGAAGCGCGCTTCCCAGACACCAACTGGAACGTCACTGCCGGTAATTC
>JAAZDZ010000330.1 GCA_012512545.1 Alcaligenaceae bacterium
GCCGTGTTGTTGCCGATTTTCTGGTGGTGTTTCGCTATCACTCGCATGCTGCGGGTGGATGCCGTGGTGGAACACGCCAGCGTCGATGAGCGCCGCTATCTTTGGAAGCGTCATAACCGCCAGTGGTGGTTAATCGGTTTCTGCCTGGCGCTGGTCAATCTTCTACCGCCAGCCTGGCTCATCATGCCGGTGTTTTCATCTCTGGTGTTTGCTCATTTCGGTATGGAAGCCTTGCGTCAGCACCGTTTGTCGGGAGCCTCTCAATGAATCAAGATCCGCCCAAGATACGCCTCATCATCATTGGCGATGAAATCCTGTCCGGCAGGCGGCAGGATAAACACATGCCCCATCTCATTCAGTTGCTGGCGGCTCGCGGCATGCAGCTGAATGGCGTGGAAATCATTTCCGATGGCCAGGACGAAATCGCCGCTGTCCTGCAGCGCAGTTTCGCCACGGGCGACATTGTGTTTTGCTGTGGTGGCATTGGCTCCACACCGGATGACCGCACCCGCCAGGCGGCAGCCCAGGCCCTGGGCGTCGGCATGGTGCTGCATCCTGAAGCAGAACGGCTGATCACGGAGCGCTGCGCCGATCACGAGCGCGCGGGCAAGGGCAGCGCCGATATGTCCTTGCCGGAAAACCAGCTGCGGCTGCAGATGGGCGTCTTCCCCTTGGGCAGCGACATCGTGCCCAATTCCTATAACAAGATTCCGGGGTTTTTTATTCGCGACCACACCTTCATGCCGGGTTTTCCTGTCATCGCCTGGCCTATGATGGAATGGACGCTGGATCACCGTTATTCATCCTTGCATCATCGGGTGGATCGTGTCGAGCATTCTTTTGTGGCCTTCGAAATGCCCGAATCCCGTATTACGCCCGCCCTCGAGGAAATCGAAAAGCACTGGCCGGAGGTGCAGGCTTTCAGCCTGCCCAGCATGGGCCAGGGCAGGCCCCATATTGATCTTGGCGTCAAAGGCGAGCCCGCGGCTGCCGCGCTGGCACTGAGCTATCTGCGCGAAGAAGTCCTGCGTCTGGGGGGTGAACTGCACCCCTGAAGCAGGCGGCGAGCGCCCCGGGGGCAGACAAGCGTTGCGGGCTCGTGTATATTTCACAGGGTAAAAATGCTGCGTTGCATCATAATGCCAGGAACCATGAACTCTGCCCGCCTTGACTCACTGCCCGCCCGCGAATCGAGCGCCTCCCTCCAGCTGAATGGGTCGCATGTGGCGATCCAGGTGCTGGAACGGGCCATGCGATTGCTTGATGTGCTGGCCATGCACTCCGAGCCTGTGGCCCTTAAAGATCTGGCTGCCGCAACCGGCCTGCATACTTCCACTACCCACCGCATTCTGAACGACCTGGTTGTCGGGCGCTATGTGGACAGGGTCGATAGCGGCATGTATCAGTTGGGCATGCGACTGCTGGAACTGGGTTCGCTGGTGAAGCGGCGGCTCAATGTTCGCGAAGTCGCTCTGGAGCCCATGCGCGAATTGCACCGCCTGACCGGGCATACCGTTAACCTGTCGTTGCAGCAGGGCGATGAAATCGTCTATATCGAACGGGCCTGGAGCGAAAGCTCAGGCATGCAGGTGGTGCGCGCCATTGGCGGCCACGCGCCTTTGCATCTCACCTCTACAGGCAAGCTTTTTCTTTCTGTAGCCGAAAACCGGCAGGTGCGCGCTTATTCAGTCCGAACCGGCCTGGCAGGTACA
>JAAZDZ010000331.1 GCA_012512545.1 Alcaligenaceae bacterium
CGTCTTCATGATCGCTACCGCGACCAGAAGTCAGCTCTTTCCACACTGGATAAATCCTTTCACTCACCCGCCCTACTCCGGCGAGCTCTGCCTATAGTGAACGCACCGTTATTTTTTGACACTGCCCATGCCCCTTGTCTCCGACTACGACAGCGCCCTGCCCATCCACACAGCAGACGTTCAATCCAAGCTGATTTAGTGTAATAATTACACTAATATACACCCATGACGACCTACCCTCCACACAACGACTGGCGCATCCGTATTAACGGCAACGAACACGGCGTGCCTCACGTGCATGTTGAGTTCCGCGATGGAAGCCGGGTGTCGGTGTCTATCGAAACGCCGTGAAATACATGACTGAATACCGGAGGCTGAACCCATGAAAACCCCGCCCAACATCAGAGATGCCCGCATCGTCTGCCCCTTGACCGTAGAGATCGATTGGAGCACCGGCGAAACTCTCCGCGTCGATCTGTCCGACCTCACGGCCCCACCCTTTGACGTGCTGCGAAACGACGAATTCTTCGCCAAGATGCAACGCGACGACTGGGGGCATGGCCTGGACTGGCCGGGCGGGCTCGATATGGGCGCCGACCGCCTGTACGAACTTGGCCGCGAGCAAGCCGGGCTACCTACCGCGTCAGAGTTCAACGCCTGGATGCAACGCAACGACCTCTCTCTGAGCGGGGCCGCCGAGACACTCGGCATGACCCGGCGCATGATCGCCCACTACCGCACCGGCAGCAAGCCAATCCCCAAGGTAGTAGGGCTAGCATGCAAATGGCTTGAGGTTGAGCGAAGCAAAAGTCACACTCCCAGGGGCGGGCACGCCTGACGCCCTGCCCTGGCGCGATGTTCGGGGGCTAGATGGCTGGGCGGGCGTGAAAATTGCGTTCTGGCAGTGTACGCAAGTGATGCGGCCCGTGAAAGAAGTCGAACGCCTTGAACGCAGAGGAAAAGGACACGATTCTAGCTGTGTGCAACAGCACCGAGCACCAAAGCCTGCCGCCGTCACAGATTGTGACGTGCATGGCCGATCAAGACGGGTATCTGGGCCTGTCTTCCATCTTCATGCTGCCTTTGTGCCCATATGCATATCCACATGAATATCAGCATAAGGGCAGATTAAAGCGCCTGATTCCGCCTTTTCCAGCAAGCCCACCTCGACCAAGGCGGCGGCATCCTCATGAACCCGCTTTACGTCGCGCCCCAGGCGCCGCGCCAGTTCCCGGACACCAACCTCGCCAGCGCCTTGCAGTTCAGCAACCATAGCCCAGCGGTTCGGAGTGAGGCGCGAAAAAAAGGCCCCAGGCGTTTCGAAGTTCAGAGACTCGCCTTGGTACTTCCCATCCCGGATACCTTTCGAAACAATAGCGCCCGCCTCTCGGAGAGCGGTTTTCCAGTCGCTCGTGGTGGTGATTGTCAGTTTCCGTTTCATGGTCATTTCCTCCGCTTCTCGACTTCAGCGATGAAGTCTTCGATCAGTTGCGCTACGCTTGAAAACTCGTAGGGCAGCTCTACGCCGTCCAAATGGCAGTGATCGCCCTTGCCGCGCTCATTGTCGAACCCAACCACTCGCTCGCCATTCAGCGCGTAGACCAAGCGGTACTTGAAACCGTGGGTCGTGGGCGGAACCGGAGTCGGCACCTTCCAGATAACCATCTGAATAATCCCGCCGTCTGGCGTTACGTCTTTGAAATCGTGGATGAGCTCGGCTTCCATGTTGTCTATTATGACAACACAGACCAGTAGACAAAGCCACTTACTCACTTTTCCACGTAGCCGCCGACCAGGTCTTCCAAGATGGCGGCATGCGGAGGTGGTTCGCGGCCTGAGGGCTAATGAGCTATGGATTTGCACTGGCTTATCTGCCGCTGCGGGCCTGCTGGCGCTGGTGATGCACAGTGGCTGGTGGTCGGTACGCCGGAGCCGCCCATGAGCCGTTTCAAGAATGAAATCACCCACCTGGGCCATGATGGTGGCTTTTTGGCCACCATCAATGTTGACCCGGAGCGGTTCAGTATGCTGATGCGATTCTCCGCCTCGGGCGTAGTACAGCCGCTCATACAACTGTATGGCATCGCCGTCCCGGATGTTGGCGACAGTGAGCTGAATTCAGGCCGGGTGTTCGACCTGAACCACGATACGCACGCCCAGCGCCTTGCATACTTTGGCGATCGTGTCGAAGCGTGGGCTGGCGTCGGCCCGCAGGGCCTTGTAAAGAGATTCTCGGCCAATACCAGCAGCCTCTGCAATTTGCGTCATGCCCCGCGCACGGGCGGCCACACCCAGCGCATGGGCGAGTTCGCCGGAGTCGCCTTCTTCGATGATCTGGGTTAGGTAGGCGGCAATGTCTTCATCGTCGCGCAGATAGCGAGCTGGGTCGAAAGTGGGAAGGTCCGGAACCTTGATTGTCTTCTTGCTCATAACTGGCTTTCCTCGTCGTATCTCAGGGTGCGGGCCAGCTCTTTGGCCCGCTTTATGTCGCGGCTTTGTGTGGCCTTGCTGCCACCTCCCAGCATGACGATGAGTACATCACCCTGTTCGATGTAGTACATGCGCCAGCCAGGGCCGAAGAACTCGCGCATCTCACTGACGCCTTCGCCGACGGGTTCTACATCGCCCAAGAGACCTCTTTCAGCCTTCTCAAGTCGGCGAATGAGCCGGGCGCGGGTAGCCGAGTCTTTCAGGCTGTCGAACCATGCATCGAATTCCGGCAAAGGTTTTATCTTATACATGGCCAATTGTATTCGATCGAGTACGTGGGATCAAGCATTGTCTCGGTTCGATTCACCGGCTCTGAAGTGCCTCGATGTACGAAACGATGAGTTCGTTCAGCGGGCCGTCCGTCAGCCAGTCACCAACAGTTTGGGCCACGTTTTTAACCACAATCTTTTCAGGGGATGCACGTTTTATTTATTAAATCAAGGTACAAACTGAATCGCAAAATCAATTCAACGAAGCCAACTAGCTTGATCGCGAGGAAGCTGCCCAAGCGGGTCATTAACCTCGATTTTGTTGGCGTTTTTAATACGATCTAGGAACACAACGATATTCGTTCCACCTTCGTTCGTCAGACTGGGAAAGAGGATGCCCGTATAACCTTTATTGCGAACCAGATCGCTCAGCACCCAACTTGGCGGCTCAATATGTAATTCGAATTTAAGATGGCGCCAGTTTTCACGCCAATCATGCCAAAGATCATCCCAGGGATCACCATGATGAAGTTGCCGTAGATCGACTAGATTCTCAAGGGTGGCTGTATAAGAACAGAGTGTGCAAGGTGGCAGGAACGGAGAAGTCTGTTGATACTCTCGCAAAGCCGTCAGTTCTTCCAGGGACAAATATAGCGCTTCAACACCTTCGCGATTAAAGCGGCCCCCTCTGATGGCAGCCCCCGCGCCACTCGCCGGTCTGCTGGCCCACCGGGGCGTGTGTGCGCGATAAAGCGTGGTTCCAGCAGGTAGATGAGTCAGTATCATCCAACGAATCCTGAAGCAATCGACTCAAGATAGCTGATTGCATCCTCGGTGCGTCCTTCTTGAATCAATTGCCAGATAGTCTTATGACGAAACTCTGGAATGGGCTGATTTTTGATGAGAAAGAAGGCCCGCTCGGCGTCCGGTTGCACTTCCATGGTCGCCGATAGCACACGCATCAAATCCCGCAGCGCGGCCTGGAGCCTTGGGGATTCGGGGTGGGTTCGCATTGTATTGCGATGAACACCCGCCAAAGCAGCCAAGTCCTGCTGCTGCAGACCCAGCATACTGGCGAGATTGGCGGCAGAAAGATGGGACGTCCCAGCCTCTCGCGCAGACTCCAGCACATCGGTAAAGGCGATGACAGCACTCATGACAACTCTCCCACGAACATTGATAGCATTAAGCACATTATATGCACATTTTTCGACTATTCAAGTATAGGTGGGGCTGGTGTTCGCCCTGGTGTTGCCGTGGGGGCGGTGCTGCTGGTGGGTTTATCCAAAAAGCTCACTGTGCGAACCTAGTCGCGCGAGCCTGAGTGCGTATAGTTTCGTTGCTTTGAGAGCGATGATAGTGCAAAATAAGTGCATGCTAATCGTATGGAGTATGCATCATGAGCACCGTACTGCAGCCCCCCTTCTCCGAACAGTTCCGCGAACCTGATACCCCGTATCTGTCCCCAGCCCGGGTTGGGGAATTCTTCGGTTTCCAGGTTCAGGAACTGGCCGAACGGGCGCATGTGCACCGTAATACCCCGACAGCAAGGCCGCAGGCGCCTCAGCTACAAAAGTACCTGCAAGAGATGGTCAGGGTGCTTACCGTCGCTACCGAGATGACCGGCGACGAAAAACGGGCGGCGTTCCTGCTGCGTAACGAACCGCTGCGTGCCTTCGGCTACAAGACAGCAGACGCCCTCATTCAAGAGGGGCGGGCCGATGCGGTCATCGCCTACCTGGAATCACTCGCTGGCGGCGCCGCAGGATGATCCCGGCAATTACTCTCGGCAAAGCTGGCGAACAGGTCTGCTATCGCGTCATTAAACCTGCCTATGCCGGTACGCCACTGTCCGGTGCTGGGGCAGCACGCCAGGGCGGTCGTTTCAACCGGCCAGGGCAGGAAGCGCTCTACCTGTCAACGGATGAAGCCACCGCACTGGCGGAATACAAGCAGGATAACCCCTGGCGACACATTACGGAAAATTGAGCCACGGGCCACCTGACCGGCGAACTGTCGCCAGCACAAAAGCATTCATGCTGTCGAGTCAGGGGCAGGTTCATCTGCCTCTGCGGGTTTACTGGCGGGTATTCCCCGGGCTCTGCTGCTGGGCTTATCCAAAAAGCTCACTATGCGACCCCAGCCGCGCAAGTCTGAGCGTGTCGGCATCCGACTTCCGGTAGATCAACAACAAATCAGGCTTGATGTGGCATTCCCGGTAACCTGCCCAATTACCGCTTAGGTCATGGTCACGATATTTGACATCAAGCGGCTGGTCTGTCGCCAGTGCCACAAGCACAGATTTGAGATCGTCGGCGAGTGTTTCCCGGTGTCGGCCTTTGGCTTCACGTTTGAAATCGCGCTTAAAAGATGTAGCGCGCTCAATCGTCCGCATGCAAGTCGGCCATCAAGTCGTCAACACTGGAAAACCGCTGACCCTTCCCCGCCTCAAGCTCGGCAATGGCTTTACGCGTGGTAGCGTTGGGTGCCTTTACATCGAAGGGCAACCGGCGCTCATCTGCAATGCGCAGCATCAATAAGCGGATGGCATCCGAAATGGTCAGGCCCATTGCATCAAGCGCATCTGCGGCCCGTTCCTTGGTATCGGTATCGATGCGCGCCCGAACGTAGGTATCGGCAGTGCTCATGGTGATCCCCAATGTTGAGATTTAATGCTTTATTGTAGCTCTGTTGTGACTACAAACCAAGAATATTGTTAGCGGCTACACTCGGGTATGCAAGAAACCCAACCCAGCGCTGATTGACGAGGAGGCTCCCGAGTGGAGCGAGTCCGATTTCAAAAAAGCTAAGCGGTTATCGGATATGCCTGCCGAATTTCAACAGGCAATCCGGCGTGCGCGCGGACCTCAGAAATCCCCAACAAAGATTCAAACCACCATCCACTTCGACCAAGACGTTTTGGAGGGACTGAAGGCTACCGGGCGGGGGAGCTTACGGCAGCGCGCCGGCAGATTACTCAACACCCTTGGAAATCCAAGAGAGTACGTCTGAGCGTACTGAGACATCGTTCGGCTATCTGGCGATGGAGCATACGTGCCGGATCCAGAACTCTTGCGGTCCTTTCACACAGATCTCCGCCCACCATCAATACCGTATTCATAATTGCGCTCCATCTTTATCAAGCCCTCCGTATGGCGGAAACGTATCATGATTAAGCGCCTTCAGAAACCCATCAAGCACTCAACAGAAAACTGATCGAGCCGGTAATTCATCAACGCCAAAACTTTGGGCTGAGGAATGCCCAGCTGCTCTGCAATCTCACGTTGTTTCAGTTTGCGTGCCGCTGCCCGGGCCATAAATGCGCAAGACCAGCAGATGCCGCCCTTTGCGGCCCTTGCGTACCACATGCAAGGTGGCGACATCCTGGCCCAGTTCATCGCGGCGGCGCAGATCGCTGACACTCAACCCGGCATCCAGCGCCTTGACTGCTTGCCGAATGGTTGTAGCGTAGCTGCGTGCCTGTCGGGAACCAAAATGCTCGACCGTCCAGCGCACGATATCTGTAAAGTCCTCTTCTGCCCGCTCAGTCAGCAGCCGCTTCATAGAGCGGCTTCCTCTTGACCTAAATGTATCCATTCGGATACTATCATCCAATGTACACGATCAACCGCACCGAGACATTCTCCGCCTGGCTGGCTGGCTGGCCTGAAAGACTTGAAAGCCAGGGCCAAGATCGTGATTCGCCTTCGGCAAGCCAGTCAAGGCAACTTCGGTGATATAAAGCCGGTCAGTGATGGTGTGTGGGAAATGCGCATCCACTTCGGCCCCGGCTATCGGGTCTACTACGCTCGCGAGGGCCGCGTGGTTTACCTGCTGCTCACTGGCGGCGACAAGTCCACTCAGAAACGGGACATCAAAGCTGCTCTTGCCATGTGGGAACAAATTCAAGAGGAACAATCATGAGCACCATCAAAATCGCCCCATTCGATGCTGCAGAGTATCTCGACAGCGAAGAAGCTATCGCCGCATACCTCTCTGCCGCCCTGGAAGAAGACGATCCCGCTCTCTTCCTGGCAGCGCTGGCCGACGTTGCCAAAGCCCGAGGCATGACCAAGATGGCTAAGGACGCCGGGGTCGGTCGGGAAAGCCTCTATAAAGCGCTGGCTCCTGGCGCCAAACCACGCTACGACACCGTGCTGAAGTTGGCTCGCGCTGCTGGCGTAAAGCTCACCGCCGAGCCGATTCACGCTTGAAAAATGGCCCGCATGCACGAGCCTGATACGGCCCCTGTTTCAGACATTCTCCGCATACCATTCCAAAACCGTTGGCTACGTTGGTTGCCAGCCGCTGGCCCGGAGCCTTGCGTTTGAAAGCCGTTTTCCAGTGGGGGCCTGCAGGCTGGCGGTTCGTTCGCATAATTCGCCGCTCACCTGCAAAAGCGTCTTGATTCCCAAACCATTAAGCCGATTCCGCCATCAAAGGCTTGCGTATGTCGGCTGGCAAGCGGCTGGCGGCGGCTTCGTCAAGAATGATTCTGGCCCGCTGGTGTTTTTTCAGTATGGTGAAGGGCACCGCTTCGGTGACTTCGCGCCGGTACCATTCGGCCACGATTTCTGCTTTGTTTTCCCCTGTGGCCACCAGCAGGACTTCGCGCGCCTGCATGATTTCCACCATGCCCATGGTGATGGCGGAAGCGGGAACAATGGCGTTGCCTTCAAAGAAGCGGCTGTTGTCGATGCGGGTGCGTTCGGACAGCTGCACCACATGGCAGCGACTGTTGAATGGCGTGCCCGGTTCGTTGAAACCGATATGGCCGTTGCTGCCTACGCCCAGCAGTTGCAGTTCCACGCCGCCGGTTTGTTCGAGCCTGGCGGAATATTCCCGGCTGTGCTGCTCAAGATCGGGAGCCAGGCCATCGGGCAGGTGCAGACGCGCGGGGTCGAACTGCAAGTGCTGAAACAGGTGTTCGCGCATGTAGGCCGAGTAGCTTTTGGGGTGGTCGGGGCTCAAGCCCACATATTCATCCAGGTTGAAGGAAGTCAGCCTGGAGACGTCCACTTTCTGCATGCGCACCCGTTCAACGAACCGCGCATAAATGGGTTCCATGGTGCCGCCCGTTGCGAGTCCCAGCACAACGTCGGGCTTGCTTTTGATCTTGGTGATCAGAATGCTGCTGACATATTCAGCAATGGAAGAAGCGTCAGGGAAGATCTGGAGCATAAGCGGATTCTGGTTGGTGCGCAGGGTTCAGGTCGCGCTGGGCGGATTTTACTGCCTCAAAGCCAAAAATCGTAGCACGACTGCCCACGCTGAATGTCTTGTTACCTGGGCAACGCGGTTTGCGGTAATGGTATGCCGCGCCTGGCGTTGGAAAAATCAGCCAGTCTGCCTATGCATAATGGCCAGTTGCGGTGGATGCGCAGCGCCCGTTCAGGGCGCATCCCCCATTTGTATGAGGGCGGAGCCCGCCAGTATCTCTTCCAGGCTGGGCGCGGTGGCAAAGGTGACAATCGGCCCGGCCAGAGTGACAACCAGAAAGCCAATGATGGGGGGCGCCCACCACAGCCGGCCCATCAAGCGCCCTGCCCCCGCTGCCACAGGCGGCGCCATGAGCACGGCGCCAATGATTGCTACGGCGCCGCCGTAAATGGACAACTGCATCAGCGCCACACCGAAAATGATGGAAAATACCGCCATCATCCATAAAAGCCTGCTCCAGAAATTCTCCATTCTTCCCTGCTTCCTTTGGTCGGTGAACGCCACTGTGCATGATCGCCCGATAGGCTCTGCGAGATCAGTGTACCGCCGTTCAGCCGGTTTTCAGTTTTGGAGCTTCGTGTCTTTCTGCTGGACGCGGCCCCGGTTGCCGCTGGTCTGGCATCAAACTTGCCACGGTTCCCGTGCAACTGTTGCGGCATTCCGCCGCTGTTTTTCTGGAGGAATCATGGCTATCAAAACCCTTGAGGACCTGTTCATTCATGAGCTGTCCGATATCTACAGCGCCGAAAAGCAGATGACCAAGGCGCTGCCGCGTCTGGCCCGCGCTGCCGAGAGCCCGGATCTTGAAGCGGCCTTTACCTCGCATCTGGAGGAAACCCAGGGTCAGGTTGAACGAATTGATCAGGTGGTTGAGATTCTGGATTTCAAGCTCAAGCGCATGAAATGCGTGGGCATGGAAGGGCTGGTTGAGGAAAGCAAGGAAGTCATCGACGCGATCTCGAAAGGACCGCTACGCGATGCAGCGCTGATTGCGGGCGCTCAGAAAGCGGAACACTACGAAATCGCCAGTTACGGTACGCTGTGCGAACTGGGCAAGCAATTGGGCTATAC
>JAAZDZ010000332.1 GCA_012512545.1 Alcaligenaceae bacterium
CGTAGTTCCGAGAAGTTAGAAAACCACACCCCCATGATGCAGCAATATCTCCGCCTTAAAGCGGAAGCTGGAAATTATCTGCTGCTCTATCGCATGGGTGACTTCTATGAGCTTTTCTATGAAGACGCGGAGCGCGGTGCGCGGTTGTTGAACTTGACGCTGGCCAAGCGTGGCGTGTCGGCGGGTGCGCCGGTGCCGATGGCGGGAGTGCCTTTTCATTCAGTGGAAGGTTATCTGGCGCGCCTGGTAGCCATGGGCGAATCGGTCGCTATTTGCGAACAGGTGGGCGACCCGGCCACCAGCAAGGGGCCGGTTGAGCGCAGGATTGTGCGCATCGTCACGCCGGGCACGCTGACGGACGACGCCCTGCTGCCCAGCAAGTCTGATCGCATGATTGCAGCCGTATGGGTGCAGGGGAAGGGGCGCAACGAGCGTTGCGGGCTGGCCTGGATGAACATGGCCAATGGCGAATTTCGGGTTACGGAATGCGCGCCCGACATGATGGAAACCGAGCTGCATCGTATCGACCCGGCGGAGCTGGTCTACCCGGAAAGCGCGCCCCAGGCCGATGCTTCCCATGCCGCTGTCAGCCGCATTCCCGATTGGCATTTTGAAGCCGATGGCGCACTGCATGTGCTGGAAACCCACTTCAAGGTAGAGGGGCTGCAAAGCCTGGGGCTGGCCGACGTTCCTGTTGCCGCATGTGCTGCGGGCGCTTTGCTGCGCTATGTCAGCCGCACGCAAAGCCAGGCTCTGGAGCATATTCACGGCATCAAGGTCGACCATGGTGGCGAGTACGTGGTGCTGGACCCTGTTTCGCGCCGCAATCTGGAACTGACCGATACCATCAGCGGTGATGACGGCCCTACCCTGTTTTCAGTGCTGGACCACTGCGCCACCCCCATGGGCAGCCGCCTGCTGCGCCGCTGGCTGCATCAGCCGTTGCGCAACACGCAGGCTGTGCTGGAGCGCCAGCGCGTCATCACCACTCTGCTTGCGCCCACCCCCATTGGCGGGCTGGAGGCGGAAGAACCGCTCGACACTCTGCGCAACGGCCTGAAGCGCATGCCCGATCTTGAACGCATTGCCACACGCCTGTGGTTGCGCTCGGTACGGCCGCGCGAACTGGCCAGCCTGCGCGACTGCCTGCGCCAGATGCCCGATTTCATGCGTTTTCTGGCGGAGCGCTATTCGGAAGGCCCGGCACTGCAAAACCTGCACGCGCAGCTGGCTGTGAACCCGGCAGCCACTGAGCTCCTGATTCGCGCCATTGCCGAAGAACCGGCTCCGCAGATTCGCGACGGCGGCGTGTTGGCAGACGGCTACGATGCCGAACTGGACGAGCTGCGCCGTCTGGCAGCCGACAGCGGCGAGTTCCTGATGGAGCTTGAAGCCCGCGAACGTGAACGCAGCGGTATTCCCAACCTGCGGGTGGAATACAACCGGGTACACGGCTTCTTTATTGAAGTCTCGCGCGGGCAGGCCGATAAGGTGCCCGACGATTACCGCCGCCGCCAGACGCTGAAAAACTCCGAACGCTATATCACGCCGGAACTCAAAGCCTGGGAAGACAAAGTGTTGTCCGCCAAGGAGCGCAGCCTGACCCGCGAAAAATGGCTGTTCGAGCAATTGCTCGATACGCTGATCAGCCATGCCGCCGCCCTGAGCTGCTGCGCGGCAGCACTTGCGCAGATTGACACCCTGGCCGCCCTGGCCCTGCATGCCCGCGATAACGACTGGACAGCGCCCGAACTGACTGACACCCCCGAAATCATCATTGAAGCGGGCCGCCACCCTGTGGTGGAACACAGTATTGAACGCTTTACCCCCAACGACTGTACGTTGAGCCACACCCAGCGCATGCTGCTGATTACCGGGCCCAATATGGGGGGTAAATCCACTTATATGAGGCAGATCGCCCTGATCGCCCTGCTGGCCAGAACCGGCAGTTTTGTGCCGGCGGCAGCGGCCCGCATTGGGGACATCGACCGGATTTTCACCCGCATCGGCGCGGGGGATGATCTGGCAAGCGGCCGCTCCACCTTCATGATGGAAATGACGGAAGCCGCAGGCATTCTGCACGCCAGCACTTCCCACAGCCTGGTACTGATGGATGAAATCGGGCGCGGCACGTCCACCTACGACGGCCTGGCGCTGGCCTGGGCCATTGCCCATCGTCTGCTGAATCACAATCAGGCATTCACGCTATTTGCGACTCATTATTTTGAACTGACCCGCCTGCCTTCCGA
>JAAZDZ010000333.1 GCA_012512545.1 Alcaligenaceae bacterium
GCGCCTGCCAGGGCAATGCCTGGGTGCCGGGCCAGATCGGGATAAGCCAGCTGTGGCCGCCATTCGTGCGGCAAACGGTAGCGCACCGCCAGAATCAGCCAGCGGCCGGGGTCAGCGTGCTTGAAAAAACTATCGCGATACGCGAACTGGCAGTCGCCCGGCCCCATTTCAACCTGTTCTCCCCGCTGCATGTCCCAGGCCACCAGACTGTGGAAGAATTCGCTTTGTTCAACGCCATAGGCGCCGATATTCTGAATGGGCGCTGCGCCCACAGTGCCCGGTATGAGGGCGAGGTTCTCAAGCCCCTTCCAGCCCTGATCAATGCACAAACCCACAAAATGGTGCCAGGATTCGCCTGCCTGTGCTTCGACGATAAACGCATCGGCCTGTTGATCGACCAGCGTTACCCCACGGGTTTCCACATGAATGACCAGCTCGTCGATTTGCGGCGCAAGCACCACATTGCTGCCGCCCCCCAGCACTACCACGCCCGGAAAGCGCGGCACGACATCGGTAAGGGCGGACAGATTGGCCGTGGAATGCAGGCGCAGGAATGACCGCGCCGTGGATTTCAGGCCCAGCGTGTTGTAGCAGGTGAGATCCTGTTCAGTGATATGCAGCAAGGGGCTACCCCCCAAACGATTTCATCCTTCACATGTTACTTCAATCGGAGCGTCTGCCGGGGCCCTGGGCCTGCACTTTCTGCTGCCGCCGCGAGAGCGCCAAAGCCATGTCGCCAAACCAGCCTCTGATGAAAATTTGACAACCCCTGGATTTTCGGCATAGAATACAAATCTTCATGCGGGAATAGCTCAGTTGGTAGAGCGCAACCTTGCCAAGGTTGAGGTCGCCGGTTCGAGACCGGTTTCCCGCTCCAGAATTCCTCAAAAAGGCCCAAACTTCGGTTTGGGCCTTTTTGCGTGCTGTCATAAGCGTTGTGCCAGATGACAAACAATGTTCGTTCTTGATAATAAACGGGGTAAACAGCTTATCCACACGGTCGCACAAGGCCGTGCTGAACCTGGCACCGAACGCCACCTTCGGGCTGTCTTATGCAGGTCAGCTGGGCGGTCCGGCGCGGGATCATGGCCTGAAGGCCAACCTGACAATCCGGTTCTGAGGGTTTCGGCTGTGTATAATCGGCGCTGCTCCGGGGTGTGTTGCGGCCTGACAAGGCGGACACTGAGATGAATACCGAACCCGTGAACTTGAATCGGATCATGCCGACGTAAGAAGAGCATTGCAAAGGGAAGCCCTGCTTCTCCGCGCACAGGCCGCGCAATCACCCGCGCAACCGCAACACACAACGCCTGGCTGCCATTTACCACGGCCCTTTCGGAGCACCTTTTCCGGCCTCGCCGGTCACTCTTCAACGAAAGGTAGTCGTGACACACGCCCTTGATGCCGCGCCTGCGATCGCGCCCGAACTTCTTGCAGACCTGCTGGACTTCATGAGCCAGCCCGATGGCAGCGACGATGCGTTCAACAGCCTGGCATTGCGGCTGTTCGCCCATCAGTTCCAGCACAATCCGGTTTTTCAGCGTTACTGCCGCCAGCAGCAAAAAACTCTGCGCACGGCCAGGAGCTGGCGCGATATCCCCGCAGTGCCCATCAATGCCCTGAAGGAACTCACCCTCTCTTGCGTGCCGCCCGAGCAATGCGAGCGGGTTTTCATGACCAGCGGCACCACCCGGGCAGACAACAGGGGGCGGCACTACCACCCTCACCTGCGGGTCTACGACCATTCCATGAAGCTGTATTTCGCCCGGCGCTTCATGCGCGGCACGCCACGGATGCGTATGGGCATTCTGTTTCCTACCGAAGCGATGCTGCCGAATTCTTCCCTGGCGCACTATCTTGCGCTGGCGTTGACGGAGTTCGGCACCGACGACAGCGAATATTTCATCAGCCCGCAGGGCATGGATGTGGAGCGCCTGTGTCACGCTCTGGAACAGGCACAGCGCGACAACCAGCCTTACGCCTTGCTGGGCGCCAGCTACAGCTTTGTCCATCTCATGGACGCCCTGCGGGAACGGGGCCAGCGCTTCAAGCTGCCTGCAGGCAGCCGTTTGTTTGATACCGGCGGCTTCAAGGGGCAGTCGCGCGAACTGTCGCTGGAAGATTTCTACCGCCAGTTGACCGCCTGCTTCGGCGTACCAGCCAGCGCCTGCACCAATATGTATGGCATGACGGAACTCAGCACCCAGTTCTATGACGATGGCAATGCCACTCAGCCCGCAGTGAAATCGGGCCCGCACTGGATCCGCTCGCGCACTGTAGACCCGCTTACCGGCCAGGATGTCCCTGCAGGCGAGCGCGGTGTGCTGGTCCACTGCGATCTGGCGAATTTCAATTCGACCACCACCATTCTGACAGAAGATATCGGCGTGCTGGTGGATGACGGCTTCCTGCTTCTGGGCCGGGCCGAAGGCGCTCAGGCCAAAGGTTGTTCCCTGGCCATGGACGCCTTTCTGCAGGCTGCCCGGGAATGAACAGCGCCGCCCCTGCAGACAGCCGCAAGCCACGCCCACAGAACACCTTCAAGGCCCAGGCGGGGTATGTCCCTGGCATGGAAGCAAGCGATATGCGCCGGGAAACACTGTGCTTTGAGGCGCATGGGCAAGGCGCCGAGATCGACGTCCTGCGGCCCACGCCCGCCCAGCTCGCAACCCTGGCCGATTCCATCGCCACGGCGCAAAAGCGCCTGGCGAACCTGCCCGTCATGGACATTGTGGACGCCATTGATCGCACCATTGCCCGGATGCTGGAAGCCGACACGCCGGAGCGCCGTGAAGTCGAGCGCCTGCTGCCCATCATCAGCGGGTTCAGCCCCGAAATGACCCGGCTGGGCATCAATGCCAGCCTGAAAGCCTTTCGCCGCCCGCAATTGCTGCGCTTTCTGGTTGAAGACTTCAGCGACCCCGGTCTGCTGGACGACTTCCGGCCCCGCGCCAAGGGCGGCTGGACACGCGCTTGCGGCCCCGCAC
>JAAZDZ010000334.1 GCA_012512545.1 Alcaligenaceae bacterium
ACCGCCTGCAGGCTCTGGTCAACGAACAGGCCGCCGCCATCAGCCAGAGCATGGTGGGTTCGGTGCAGCGCGTTCTGGTAGAACGCCCTTCCCGCAAGGACCCCAACGAATTCGCCGGCCGCACCGAAAACAACCGCATGGTGAACTTCGTCGGCCACCCGCGGCTGGTCGGCCAGATGGTGGATGTCATGATCACCCACACCATGACCAACTCCCTGCGTGGCCGCCTGGTCATGACAGAAGAACCAGCCACAAGCCCCACGCAAAAGGACACTGAATGAGCTCACAGGCACGCAACGCCAAACCCATTGTTGTCCGTCTGGAAGGCGGCAATGCGCAACTGGCCAACCTGTGCGGCCCGCTTGATGAAAACCTGCGCCAGATCGCCGATGGCTGGAATGTGGCGCTCAGCCGCCGCGGCAGCCATGTCACTCTGACAGGCAAGAACGCCGCCACCGCTGCCAAGGCCCTGGAATGGTTTCATGAACGCGCCTTGAAAAACCCTCTTTCCATCGACGACATCCAGTTGGGGCTGGTGGAACTTGGTGCCGGGCGCCTGCCCGACGAACGCGATGCCGAACCCGGCGCTGAAACCCAGGCCCTGCCCGACCTGCCGCCGGTGGACGACCGCAGCCTGAGCCTGCGTACCCGCCGCAGCGACCTGCGCCCACGCACGCCGCGCCAGCGCGATTACCTCAATCAGATCCTCAAGCACGACATCACCTTTGGCGTCGGCCCGGCCGGCACTGGCAAGACCTGGCTGGCAGTCGCCTGCGCCATCGACGCTCTGGAGCGCGAGAGCGTCCAGCGCCTCATCCTCACCCGCCCCGCCGTCGAAGCAGGCGAGCGGCTCGGCTTCCTGCCGGGCGACCTCGTGCAAAAGGTTGACCCTTACCTGCGCCCGCTGTACGACGCCCTGTATGACCTCATGGGTTTCGACAAAGTGCAGCGTCTCTTTGAAAAACAGACCATTGAAATCGCCCCGCTGGCCTATATGCGCGGGCGCACGCTGAACCACTCCTTCGTCATCCTCGACGAAGCGCAGAACACCACGCCGGAACAAATGAAGATGTTCCTCACCCGCATCGGTTTCGGCAGCAAGGCAGTGATCAACGGCGACCCTTCCCAGATCGACTTGCCCAAGGGACAGCGCAGCGGCTTGTCCCATGCCGTGGACGTCCTGGCCCATGTGCAGGGCATTGCCACCACCCGTTTTACCAGCCGCGACGTCGTGCGCCACCCCCTGGTGGCCCGCATTGTCGAAGCTTACGAAGAGGCGGGCGATCATGCCTCCTGAGCCCGCTGCCGGGGCTCAGCCCCACGCTCAGGCCCGGGCGGGGTTCGCGTTCTCGGTGCAATACGCGACCGAAGCCCCCGAACTACCGCGCTGGCGGCTGCGGCGCTGGGCGCAGCGCGCTGTAGAGCTCACTCTGGCCGAAGAGGCCGAATGGCTGGAAGCCCCGCGCTTCAAGCGCGCCGAACTCACGCTGCGGCTGGTGGATGCCGAGGAAGGCCGCCAGCTCAACCAGAATTACCGCGAACGCGACTACGCCACCAACGTGCTTACTTTCGAGTACGGCACAGACGCCATGGGCGCCATCAGCGGCGACATTGTGCTGTGCGTGCCGGTGCTGCATCGCGAAGCCGCAGAACAAGGCAAACCGCTGCTGAACCATGCCGCCCACCTCACCATTCATGGCGTACTGCACGCACTTGGCTACGACCACCTGGACGACGCCGAGGCCCGCGATATGGAAGCACTGGAAACCCGCATTCTGGCAAGTTTGCAGATTCCCGACCCTTATGAAAGCTCCGGGCCGCCGACTACGGCGCAACCGGACACGATTTGAGTTATTCTAAAACCTTATCAACACGTCCCCTGGACAATGTCAGACCCTAGCCCCTCCGACTCAGAACCCCGACAACCCAAGCCGGGCCCCAAATCCTTGTTCGCGCGCCTGACCACCTTCATGCGGCCAACTGAGCCCGAAGACCGTGAAGACGTCAAAGACTTCCTGGAAGCCGCGCACGACAAAAAGGTGCTCGACAGCGAAGCCTACACCATGCTTTCGGGTGCGCTGGATGTCGCCAACCAGACCGTATCCGACATCATGGTGCCGCGCTCGAAGATGGACATGCTGGACATCAGCCGCCCGCTGTCTGAAGTGCTTCCCACCATCATCGAAACCGGCCATTCGCGCTTCCCTGTCTACGAAGGCGATCGCGACAACATCATGGGCATCCTGCTGGCGAAAGACCTGCTGCTTTCCATCAGCAACCCCCAGCTGGATCTGCGCCCGCTGGTGCGGCCCGCCGTCTTCATTCCCGAGACCAAACGCCTGAATGTCCTGCTGCGCGAATTCCGCAGCAGCCGCAACCACCTGGCCATCGTCATCGACGAACATGGCGGTACGGCGGGCCTGGTTACGATGGAAGACGTGCTGGAACAAATCGTCGGCGACATCGAAGACGAATACGATGAAGACGAAGAAAAAACCATCTTCCAGACAGGAAGCAACAGCTGGCGCGCGATGGGCATTACCAACATCTGCGCATTCAATCGCCATTTCAACACTGCCCTGCCG
>JAAZDZ010000335.1 GCA_012512545.1 Alcaligenaceae bacterium
CGGCACGCCACTCTTTAATGAAAGCCAGTGTTTCCTGTACCGCCGTTTCCACCCCGTCCACCTGCACCACCCTGGGTTCCGGGCCATGCGACAAGGATTTATAGCGGGTACTTTCATCGCTGCTGCCGTCCAGGTCATCCACATCGCACCCTTCAAGCAAGGCCACGGCTTGTTTGCGGATTTCGTCGGTGGTTCTGTAGTTCAGGTACAGCTTGCGTGAGCGCCCGCGAATTTCTATGCCACATTGGCTCATCACGGCACGGTTGCGGCTATAGATGCGCTGGTGACCATCACCGACGAAGAACAGGTCATTCTCCCCGGCGGGAATCATGGCACGCAGCAGCCTTAAGGCCTGCGGCCCCAGGTCCTGGGTCTCATCCACCACAATCGCGCTGTACGGTGCCTGATACGCATCGCCGGCCGCATCAACGTCTGCCTGCAGAATCTGGGCGACCTCCCGATAGGCATCATCCACTTCTTTGAGCTTTCGAGATGCAAGCTGGCCCCTGTATTCTTCAAAAACCGGCCAGACTGCATCACGCTTTGAACGGCTGAGTATCACCCCACGCCCTGTGCGGCGAGCAATACGATACTGAGCCAGCGTGGTGACGCCCTGCGCCAGAATGA
This sequence comes from Alcaligenaceae bacterium, assembly GCA_012512545.1. Lineage (GTDB taxonomy): Bacteria > Pseudomonadota > Gammaproteobacteria > Burkholderiales > Burkholderiaceae_B > Yanghanlia. The sequence goes on from JAAZDZ010000335.1 coordinate 628, forward strand.
TTTGTTCAAGCTCCTGCTCGTAGAAGCTATCAGGCAGGTCCAGGCTTGCATCTTTGATAGCCAGTGCCGACTGCCAGGCCTGTTGAGCCGCATCCTGACTCCGGTCATAGACAATGCGATGTTCCAGCTTGCGGCTGCGGATAAAAGCACCGACCCAGGCGTCCAGGTTGGTGATTTCCATCTTCGCCATGGTGGCCGCATTGCATAAGGTTTGCAGGTTGTGCTTGATATCGGTGGCAAGGTTCTTGGTGAAGGTCGTGAACAGCACTTTCTGCCCTTCGGGTGTTCGGTTCTCTGCCAGCCATTTCGCGCGATGCATGGCCAGAACCGTTTTGCCCGTACCTGCCTGCCCCAGCACACGCATCGGCCCGCTACGGTCACCCGATGCAAGCTTTTTCTGGGTGGGGTGAAGGAAGACCCGCCACTGGGCCAGCGGCGCATTCATGATGGCACGCATGGCTTCGTCATCTTCCACAACGACAAAGCGGGCCTGCGCTTCGGGCGTATCCAGGCTGGCCGCGAAGTCTTCAGTGTCAATGACCTGGTCAACCCGGGTTTCGCGTGCCGTCAGAATTTGGCTGACCGTGTCACCGGCTAGCAGCAGGAACAGTCCCTCATAGGCTTCTACAGGCAGACTGGCTTGCAAGGCATCCAGGGCGTCTTCGTCGGTAATGGCGTACACCGTGGCAAGCAGGTCTTCAGGAACGCCCAGGCTCATGAGTTCGCGGTCGGAAAGCTCGGCAAACAAAGGAGCAGCAGAAACCGCTGGAACCGTCTCCACCGAAGGGGGTGCCACCGGAGTGTCTGCCACCTCAGCCGCTGGCCGTTCCTCTTGCTGAACGACCTGCTCCAACACGACAAGCTGCATGGCGCCCGTTACGGGGTTAACGGCCAGCCGACGCCTTTCTGCCCAACGGTATGCCTCGTCGTGATGGTCGACATACAGCAGGACATAGACATCGCCTTTGTTCGGCTTGAAGACAATGCCACGCCAGTCCTTGTCTATGCGCACGGATTTCAGATTGGAGTCCCGCGCACCGTTGATGTTTTCATAGTTGATGCCCGGGCTGGCAGGGTCCGCCTGAAACTTTGTGGCCCATTTCATGACCTTGGCGTGCGCCGCAGCAGGCAGCTTGGCCAGTTGCCCTAGAAAATCCTGAGATAAGGCCACCTTGGGTTTAAAGCTCACGGCTTACTCCTCTGTATACAGTTCTTGCGTGGGTTCAAGCGTCAGGTTCAGGGCGGCGGCTATCGCCACCGCCCAAGGCCTGCCTTCAACCTGCGCATACGCATCATCGAGCATCAGGGTAGTCCATCCAGCGGCCTGCCAAACACTGACCAGGTCGTCCTGGTCCGGTCGAAGAACTGCCAGTTGCTCAGTCTGCCACGCCAGTTCCGCGTCAGCCACGACTGCCCCTTTTTCGTTTGCGAGTTCATAACCAACACCAGGAACCGTGGCACCCGCTTTAGCCAGTGCGGTCAGACCCGGTTTGAGTTCATCAAGCACGTCATTCAGGGCTTCCAGCCATGCCTGCTGCAAGGCCGTATGGTCTGCCGCCTGAGCAGGCACCGATTCACCGGCGGCTACAACGCCCAATGCGTCATAGTCTCTGTCATCCAGTCCCTCCGCAGTGGTCAGCAACATGCCAGGCAGCACCTGCATCGTGTTGTAGAGCTGCAACCAGCGTCGCCAGGCCAGATGCAAGGCTTCTGCATTGTCAGCCATCGATGTATCAAGCAGCACCATGCCGGGTGCAGACCATCCTTCTGCTGGAATGACGCCCTGCGCCAGCTTCAAGGGCCAACGCCCCATCAGTACGCAGGCCTGCCCTGGTTTGGACATATAGGGTGCGTATCCTGCGCCCGGCCAGTTTGAACCGGCTTCGAAGATACTGGACGGGAGACGGTGCAGCCACGGTGCAAGTTGTTGCTCACATGCGGTGTTGTCTGCAGAGCTGGAGGGCACCGCCAAGAAGGACAGCCACAAGGCATCGCGCTGAAGGCTTCCGAGGGCGCTATCACTTTCTTTGCTTTCAGCGCTTGCCAGCCATTGCAGCAGCCGAGCCACGCTATGGTGCATAAAGGCTTTTTCCTGGGCACGGGGCACCGTGGCCGGCGCCTTGCTGCCGTTGTGCCGTGCCATCGCCACCAAGGGGGATTCAAGGTCGGTGGACAAGCTGCCATCCAACGCAGTAACGACATCCTGATGTGTGACGGACCAGACCCAAAAAGCGTTGCTGTTCACAATGGCGCTGCGCTTGCGGGCATCGTCGTTCAGTGTGTCTTTGTGATAGACCCATCCATCGCAGAAAACAGCAATCGGACGGCGCTGCGAACCGGTCGCCCAAGGCCAGATGACAAAATCCGGTTTGCTGGACACTTCTACGCCGTGGTCGGCACCCAGTTCGCATTGCGGCTCAATGCGATAACGTTGTTTCCCCACTTCTAGCACATAGCCGGATTTCCCATTAACGATATCGGACACCAGCTTCACCACCGGCAGTGGACCCACCCCACCAAGGCGTTTCAGACTCTCAATGAAACGGGCCTCAAGCACCGAATCAAAGTTGGGGTTGATGTAGATATCCGATATGGTCTCGACGGCTTCCAACTGCCCCAGCGATTTCACCAGGTCAGACAACACCGCTTTGGCCGAATCGCGCGACACCAGCTCCATGTTGCGACCCAGTCGATACTGGTACAGGCAGCGATAGCAACCATCTTTTTCCGGGTCGGCGTTGCAAGAACATGTATTCAGCGCTTCCAGGGCCATATTCAACACATCGGCCAGGGTCTGCGCGTCTTGCGCAAGCAGCTGGTGCAGATACCCCGTACCACCCGGCACCGAGTCATACAGCAGAACATAGTGTTTGCGCGGGCCACCGTCCTTGCCGGGTTCGTCCTGCATCACCATGCGCAGGTGGTCCACTTTGCCA
>JAAZDZ010000336.1 GCA_012512545.1 Alcaligenaceae bacterium
ATTTCGTATGTAAATCCTTGAGTTCTGATGGAAACAGCTGGTAAGACCAAGATGCAGCGTGGCCCAAATTCTGGTAAAAACCCTTATATATGATTCTGAAAAATCGAATGCCGGTTTCAAATATGACAAGCTTGTTTGACCCCGTTCAAATGGGGGCGGTCGCTTTGCGCAACCGTATCGTGATGGCGCCACTGACGCGCACTCGCGCCAGCGACGGACGAATTCCAAACGACCTCATGCGGCTATATTACAGCCAACGCGCGAGCGCGGGGCTGATTCTGAGCGAAGCGACTTCGGTGTCGCCGCAGGGCGTGGGTTACCACAACACTCCAGGTATCTGGTCTTCTGCGCAGGTCGATGGCTGGCGCAAAATTACCAGCGCCATACACGACAAAGGCGGGAAAATATTCCTGCAGTTGTGGCATGTGGGCCGGGTGTCCGATCCGGAACACCTGAACGGTGAAATCCCGGTTGCGCCCAGCGCGATCGCCTGCGAAGGCCATGTCAGTCTGCTGCGGCCCAAGCGCAGCTACGTAACGCCGCGGGCGCTGCATACGGAAGAAATCCCCAGTGTTATACAGGATTTCACCGATGCAGCCGGTCATGCGCGCGACGCGGGTTTTGATGGGGTTGAAATCCATGCGGCCAATGGGTATCTCATTGACCAGTTCCTGCAGGACAGCACGAACAAGCGTCAGGACGATTACGGCGGCAGCGTGGAAAATCGCGCACGCTTCCTGATGGAAATCGTTGATGCCTGCACCGGTGTCTGGGGGGCAGGGCGCATCGGCGTGCATTTGTCGCCTTATGGCACGTCGCACGATATTCACGACTCCAACCCGGAAGCGCTGTTCGGCCATGTGGCGCAGGAACTTGGTCGGCGCGGGGTGGGTTTTCTGTTTGTGCGCGAAGCGCCTGGCCGCGAACACCTGACAGCTGAACTGCGTCAGAAGTTTGGCGGTTTCGTCATTACCAATCAGGAATACACCCTGGAACGCGCTCAGCAGGCGCTCAGCGAGCGGCGGGCCGATGCCGTGGCTTTCGGGCGGCTTTTCATTTCCAATCCCGACCTGGTGCGGCGTTTGAAAAATGGCACTGAACTGCGCGATTGGGATGCTTCCACGTTCTACGGCAATGGTTCTGCGGGGTATGTCGATTATTCCTGCAGCGCTTGCACTGATGCGCCCGCGCCTGATACGCCCGCGCTGAACGAAGCCGGGTAACTGTCGGAGCGGGCATGACAGCCATGAAAAACGGCAGGGAGCGCCACATTGAGCCGCTTCCTGCCGTTTTTCATATTTGCGCTCGGGGGCGCACGGGCCTCACATGATGCGGGCTTTCACTTGGGCAGATACAGCGGCCATGTCGGCGCGCCCTGCCAGGCGGGTTTTGAGCAGCCCCATGACTTTGCCCATGGCTGCCGGGCCAGCCACACCTTGGGCTTTGACTTCTTCCAGGGCGGCTGTAATGGCGGCATCGACTTCTGCGGGCTCAGCAGCCTGAGGCAGGAATTCCTGCAGAACGACGATTTCGGCTTTTTCCTGTTCGGCGGTTTCGGTGCGGCCCGCCTGTTCGTAGGCGCTAATGGATTCACGGCGCTGCTTGACCTGCTTTTCAAGAATGGCGGTGATGTCCGCATCGGTGAGTTCGGTGCGGTCGTCCACTTCCTTTTGCTTGATAGCGGCCTGAATAAGACGCAGAGTGCCAAGGCGGGTGCTGTCGCGGGCGCGCATGGCGTCTTTGACTGCATCGGAGAGTCGGGTCTTGAGCGTGCTGCCCATGGTGGTCTTCCTGTCTGGCTTCCAAAACACCGATTTTAGTGGAAGTCCCGGCTGGATGTGCGCAGGGCGCCGAGCAGGTGGGACAGATCAACCAGGCGATGGGCAACCAGGTGGCAGACGGATTGTTGCCGTTGCCAGACGCCATACACGCCCAATAGCTGGGCACCGATCAGTTCGGCATGCTGCCTGTCGGCCAGTTCCGGGCGCACAATGACATTGATATGGCCGCTTTCGTCTTCCAGCGTGACAAACACCACTCCCTTGGCGGTGCCCGGGCGCTGGCGCGTGGTGACCAGGCCGCAGGCCCGGGCCAGACGCCGGTTGGGCCAGTCCGCCAGCAGCCTCGCAGCGGGAACGAATTGCTGGCGCTGCAGCCGGGTGCGCAGCAAAGCCAGTGGGTGGCAGCCCAGGGTGAGGCCGGTTTTCTGGTAATCGCTGACAATGTGTTCGCCTTCGGACATGGAGGGCAACAGGGGCTGTTGCGCTTCCGTGATGGGGGCGCCACGCAGCAGGCCGTTTGGCGTTTGCAGGGCGGATTGCCATTGCGCCTGCCGCCGTTCGCCGCTGAGGGTTCGCAGGGCGTTGGCAGCGGCCAGCGCATTCATTTCGCGCCTGTCCAGACGGGCCCGGGCGGCAAGATCCTGAGCCGAGGCAAAGGGCGATTCTCGCCGGGCTTGCTCAATACGCCGCCCGGCCTGTTCAGAAAGCCCCGTTATTTGATTGAACCCCAGGCGCACGGCGGCTGAGTGCGGGTGAACTGGCCGGGCCTGTGAAGCGGCATCGGGCAAGCTTAGGGGTGGGGCTGCAACCTCAAAGACAGCGGGTTCCAGCGTGGCTTCCCAATGGCTGTGCTGGATATCCACCGACCGCACTTCCACCCCCTGGCGCCGGATCGCCTGCACCAATTGGCTGGGGGCGTAAAAACCCATAGGTTGGGAATTCAGCAAAGCGGCCAGAAAGGCGGCGGGTTCATGGCATTTGAACCAGGCGCTGTAATAGGCAAGCTTGGCAAAGCTGGCTGAATGGCTTTCAGGAAAGCCGTACTCGCCGAAACCTTCCAGCTGTTTGAAAATCTGTTCGGCAAAATCTTCCTGGTAACCGTTTTTTTTCATGCCTTCAAGCAGCCGTTGGCGAAAACGCTCGACACTGCCACGACGGCGCCAGGCGGCCATGGCGCGGCGTAGTTCGTCGGCTTCGTCTGCGCTGAAATCAGCGGCCACCATGGCTATTTGCATGGCTTGTTCCTGAAAAATAGGCACGCCCAGCGTGCGTTCCAGCACTTTCTGCAATTTTGGGTAGGGGGTGCCGATTCTTTCCAGCCCTTGGCGGCGGCGCAGATAGGGGTGAACCATGCCGCCTTGAATGGGGCCGGGCCTGACAATGGCCACCTGGATGACCAGGTCGTAGAACTTGCGCGGCTGCAGACGCGGCAGCATGCTCATCTGAGCGCGGGATTCGATCTGGAAAACGCCAATGGTTTCGGCCCGGCTGATCATCTCGAAAGTGGCTGCGTCGTCGTTGGGGATATCTTGCAGGCCGAAGGGGCGGCCTCGCAGATCGCTGACAAAGCGCAGACAGCGCTGCAGGACGCTGAGCATGCCCAGAGCCAGGATATCGACCTTGAGCAGGCCCATGGCGTCGAGATCGTCCTTGTCCCATTGCACAATGCTGCGTTCGGGCATGGCGGCATTTTCAATCGGCACCAGCCGCGAAAGCTTGCCGCGCGCGATGACAAAGCCTCCGGGATGCTGGGAAAGGTGGCGCGGGAAACCTTTCAGGGTTTCGGTCAGGGTTGCCCAGAGGCGGGCCTGACGCTCGGAAAGGGGCAGGTTCTGGCTCTGGATTTTTTCAAGAATGTCTTTTTTGCCGCTCCAGTAATGGAAAGACCTGGCTACCTGATCGACCTGCCCGGGCGCCACGCCCAGCGCCTTGCCCGCATCACGCAAGGCGCTGCGATGCCGGTATCTGATGGCGACTGCGGTCAGGGCAGAGCGGTCGCGGCCATAGCGCTGGTAGATGTGCTGAATGACTTCTTCGCGGCGCTGGTGCTCGAAGTCCACGTCGATATCGGGGGGCTCGTTGCGGGCGCGGCTGATGAAGCGGGCGAACAGGCTGTTGCCGCTGCTGGGATCGACTTCGGTGATGCCCAGGCAATAACAGACGGCGGAATTGGCGGCGGAACCGCGCCCCTGGCAGAGAATGCCGCGCTGGCGGGCGAATTTGACGATGTCATAAACAGTCAGGAAGTAGGGCTCGTAGGCCAGTTCGGCAATGATGGACAGCTCGGTTTCGACTTGTGCCATGACAGCAGCGGGAATGCCCCCGGGGTAGCGGCGTCTGGCTCCGGCCAGGGTTTCGCGCCGCAGGTATTGAGCGGGATTCAGACCAGGGGGCACGATTTCTTCCGGGTACTGATACTGAAAGCGGATTTCATCCAGAGAAAACCGGCAAAGCTGGCTGATTCTGAGGGTTTCCTGTAACCATTCGGCAGGGTACATATTGGCCAGCCGCAGGCGGCTGCGCAGATGGCGTTCGGCATTGGGATGCAGGTGCTCAATGATGTCGGCGACAGGCTGGTTGCGGCGAATCGCTGCCAGTGTGTCGTGCAGGGGTTGGCGCGAGCGGCGATGCATTTCCACGCCGCCCAGGGCGACCAGGGGAATGCCATGGCGTTCGCCCGCTGCTTGCAAAGTGGCCTGGTGACGGGCGTCGGCCGAACCGTAATGCAGGGTGGCGCCTATCCAGAGGCGCTGGGAAAACACCCTGGAAAGGTTTTGAAGGCGGGTGTCCAGCGCTGCGGCCAGCGGGTCGTATTCCGGCTTGAAGATCACCAGACAATCGGGCAGGCCACGCAGATGGACAAACCCGGCGGGCGGGTCGGCGATGTCAGCCAGGCTCAGGCGATACTCCCCTTTTGGGCTGCGGCGTCGTGCCAGAGTGATGATTTCCGACAAATTCCCATAGCCGTTCAGGTTGCAGGCCAGGGCGATGACCTGCAGACCTTCCTCAAGCCGGAAGCGGCTGGCGGTGATGAAGCGCAGCGGGTGGTGCCGGGCCTCCTGGTGAGCTCGCACAACCCCGGCCAACGAGCATTCGTCGGCCAGAGCCAGCGCCTGATAACCCAATCCTGCGGCGCGTTGGATGAGTTCTTCAGGGTGTGAGGCGCCGGTCAGAAAGCTGAAGTTGGAAATGCAGTCCAGCTCGGCATAAGCGCTTAAAAAGGACGACGACGGTTTCATGAGAGCGGGGTGGCGCGCCCGGGTGCTTCAGGCGAACAGGCCGTGCAGAAACCAGCTTTCGCCGGTTTCGCGTTCGCGATAAAGCCAGTAGCGGGCGCCTTCAGGGTCTTCGGCCACGAAATAATCTCGGCGTTGATGAGGGCCGGAATACCAGCCGGTTTCAATGCGTTCAGGGCCTTGCACCAGGCGCAGCGGACGCCCCTGGTGGATGGGCCGATGCTGGCGGACCACAAGAGGCCGGGGCTGGGACAGCAGCCAGAAGGGGCGCGGGCGCTCGCCCACCGTGGAAGGCAGGGATTGAGAAGCGGGCGGGGCGGGGTCTGCCGCCCAGGTATTGGCCTGTTCTGGCAGGTGGTGAGCCAGGGGGCGCGGACGCTGTATGCCGTTGCGGCCCAGGCGGGCGGCCAGCAGATCCAGCAGGCGCTGTTCTTCCTGAACATATTGGGAGGGATCGGGAAACAATGTATCGCTGGCCGGGGCGCGCGGCTGGGAAGGCCCGGCGATGAGTTCCAGGCGAATGGCGGGGCGCGGCAAAATGCAATGCTGCAGACGTTCTTTCAGCACCCGGTTGAAGTCTTCCATGCGCCAGGTGGCGGCGGAAAAGCGCAGAGCAAGAGTTGTGGGAGCGCATGCAAGCCGGCCTTTTTCGTGATGCAGGATAAGCTGGAAATCGTGCAAGGCTTCTTGACGATGTTGCAGCCAGCCGCACAGGGCCAGCAGCAAAGGTTGAGTGGCGGCCAGAAGGGCGGCGGCCTGGCGCAGATGGAAATCCGGTTCGAGCGACTGGCGAAAGCGCGCGGGCGGGACAAACCAGGAGAAAGTTTCGGGTTCTTGGGCGTAGGCGGTATCCAGGGCATGCAATAAAGCAGGGCTGCTGCGCTGCCGCAAGCCCTGACGGGGGAGTTTGCGTAAATCGCCCAGGTTTTGGCAACCGATGTTTTCCAGCCATTGGCGGTGCGGCCAGGCTTCGGGCAGGCTGTGCGCAGGCAGAGGTGCCAGCCTGCGGGCCAGGCGGCAGGGGCGCACAACCCGTTTGTGAATGGCTTGCGGCGAGCCTGCCAGCAGCCAGGCGCCGCTGGCCGAAGGCGCCATGCCAATTTGAATAGACGGTGCCAGATACTGTGCCGCACGGCGGACGCGGCGCCATAATGAACGCACGCCGCCAAACAGAGAAAGGCTGGCAGACACTTCCACAACGATGGAGTCTGACCGGAAGCGGGCGACTCGCGGGCTGTAGCGCAGCATGGCCAATGCCAGGCGCTGCAGAATGAGCCCTGGGCTTTCGGTTCGGGAAGCTTCAGGCCATTTCAGGCAGATCCACAACAGCATGCTGGCAGGCCGCCTTACGATGAGAGGCGTACAGTTCAAGAGTGAGAGGCGCCGGGCAGGCCGCGCCCTGGCGTTTGAGAATATGCAGCTTCAGGCCCTGGCGAACCGGCTGGATGGCCAGCCGCAGAGCAGCCGTACTGGTGTGCCCGATCACCGCCGTCGGGCGCAGCATAATGCACAAGGTATCGCTTTGCCGGGCCAGCAATTGCAGGCGGCGCAGGCTGGCGCTGCGTATGGGGTGGGCCCAGCAGAATACGGCTGCGCAGCTGTTATGCCTGAGAATCTGTTCGGTTGCCCATAAGGCATCGGCAGTGCAGGAAGGCTGCAGCCAGAGCAGGCGTTCGGGCGCCAGCTGCCAGTTGGCCCAGGCTTGGATGCAGGGGGGATGGGGCGGTTGCACCAGGGCGACGCTGCGTTCAGGGGCCTGGTGTGCAAGGGCGGGGCGGAACAATTGCAGTTCGCCACAGCCGGGTTGGTTCGGCATGACTTCAATCAGTTGCCCCAAGGGCCAGCCCCGGCCCGGCAGGGCATTATCGAGGATGGGATAACCTGTAGGCACGGTGGGGCCTGCCGGGCGGGCGACCTGGGTGGCTCGCCACAAGGCGGGGTGGATGTGTTCAGGGTGCCGAAGCAGAAAATCGGAACGTGCCATGCGAAATACAAGCATTGATTATCACTGTATGAATATACAGTAACTATACCTGATCGGACAAATAGCCAGCCCACAGTAAAATGAACGCAGCGATTTCTGATTTTCCTCTCTATGCCTGATATTGATTTTTCTGACACGCTGGCCCTGATTCCCAAGGAAGATAAGCCCAATCTTCTGTTCGTGCTGTTGCACGGCGAATCCGCAGGCCCCGAGCAGCTCTACCCTTTGGTGGAGGCCCTTAAAAAGGCTTTCCCTCTGGCCCTGTTGATTTTGCCGCCTGTCGGCGATGAGTCGCGCCTGGATGAACTGGCTGCGTTTGTGCGCAAGGTGCAGGGGCATTACGGGGTATCGGGAGAACAGACCGCTCTGGCGGGTTTTTCGCAAGGCGCCCGCATGGCGCTGGAAACCAGCCGTCGGCATGCCGATCTCGCCGGGCGGGTGCTGGCTTTTTCAGGGCTATATCAGGAAATGCCGGGCGCGTTGCCCGAAACCACCATGATTCACTTCTTCCATGGGGCGGCCGATCAGCTGCTGCCTTTGTCTGAAGTGGAAACCCTGTTGCAGCGCCTGGGCGAAATCCAGGCTGATGTCACAGTAGATGTGGCGTCACAAGTGGGGCATGAACTGCACCCGGCCTTGATTGAGCAGGCGATTGTCCGCCTGCAGACCTGCGTGCCGCTGCGCAGCTGGAAGGAAGCCTACGGCGAACTGGGCGCAGGCTCTCGTGGGGAAAATGACGCCTCTTCCGAGCCTTCATCCGAGCCGCCCACGCTGCATTGAACGTGCTTACTCGGGCAATACAGGCCAGTCGTGACGCTCCACAGGCGTGCCTGTGCTGTCGTAGGTGGTTTCGCTGAAAATGCCTTTGCCTGCGGGGTCCAGAGCAATGATAGTGGAACACCGGGTGCCGTAGTCCGGGCTGACAATGAAAACACTGCTCAGCAGCCTTTCCATTTCCAGAGAAAGGCCCGTGCTGGGCAGGGCGTGGTCTTCCGGCTTCATGCCATCGCGCAGCGTTTCATAAATGGGTTCAAGATTTAATTCCTGCCCTTCTGGCGCCAGCGCTTCGAGGCGGCTGCGCAGGCGTTCCACCTTGGGCCAGGGGGTGTCAAGAGCGTGGTTTGACAAGGCATAGCGGCCTTCAGTCAAAGCGACGGGGCCGGTGCTGGCAGCATGATTGCCAACATACCAGGCGTGCGCGCCCTGGCCGACAATCAGGTTGAAACCGTTGTAATGGCCCGCCTTTGAATATATATACTTTGTATATTCTTCTGGCGATACGTCATTTTGCAAAAAGTGGCTGACCAGATGCCCCCGGCTTTCCAGTCCTTCGCGTTGAGCGCCAGGGTCGCGAAAGTTGGTCAGCAAAGCCCAGCGCTGCTTGCGGGCCAACCCCAGCCAGGTTCCCCCGGCAGTGAGATCACGCCCGGCAATCACCTGGGGCGCTTCTGGCCAGGGGCGCGCGGTCAGGGCGGCTCTTTGATGGAATTCGTCGCGGTTGGCGGCGATGAAAACAGGCCAATGGGGATGCATCCCAAGGCTGAGATAAGCAATGCACATAGAAAAAATCAGGAACCGCTGGAGGCCATGGCGAGCGTGCGGTTGCCCGCTTTAACCAGCTGGCGCAGACGGTTGGCGTCGCCCACGCGGGCAGAACGGGCATCGGCGTTCAGCAGCACAATGGCCAGGTCGCGATTGTCGATGCGGGTCAGCATTACCAGGCATTGGCCTGCTTCATTGATGAAGCCGGTCTTGGACACGCGGATATCCCAGTCATAGCGTTTGACCAGACGGTTGGAGTTGTTGTAAGTAAGCTGGCGGCCCCGATTGACGGTGAATACTTCGGTGTCGTCGGTGGCATAGTGGCGAACCAGCGGGTGCTTGTCGGTGGCTCGCAGCAGTTTGACCAGATCGTGCGAAGTGGCGACGTTATCGCTGGACAAACCGGTGGGTTCCACAAACCGGCTGTGGCGCATGCCCAGAGCGCGCGCCTTGTCATTCATGGCGCGTACAAAGGCAGGTAGCCCGCCGGGGTAATGGCGGCCCAGCGCATTGGCAGCGCGGTTTTCAGACGACATCAGCGACAGATGCAGCATTTCGCCGCGAGTCAGGCGGGTTCCGACCGCCAGGCGAGAACGCGAATAACGCATGCGATCGACATCGGCATCGGCAATGCTCAGCACTTCGTCCATGGGCAAGCCGGATTCCAGCACCACCAGGGCTGTCATTAGCTTGGTGATGGACGCAATCGGGCGGAGTGCATCGCTGTTTTTTTCGTAGATCCGGCTTCCGTCTTGCAGGTCGTAGACCAGCGCGACTTCCGCCCGCAGAGCGGCGTCCAGGGCGTCGGGGCCGGACTGCGCCTGAAGATGCGGCGTAAAGGAAAGCACACTGACGGCCCCCAGGCAGAGCGCCGGGCGGCGGGCGAATCGCGAGAAAAGGGCAAAGAAGTTGGGCATGGCGGCACCGCGACGGCAGTAATGCATGCGATATTATCAGAAAAACATGAAGAATTAATAGCTTACGTGCATTTCTTCATTGTTTTTTTAAGTACTGAACCGATTGCTGCCGGATTTCTTGCGTTTTATTGAATGAGAGTGCTACAGGGCGAGCGCGAGAAATTTCGTGCCTGGAACGGGGTTGAAGCTGACAGGTTCCGCAGGCTCGAAACCCATTGATTGGTAGAGCTTCTGCGCTGCGGTGAACTCAGGCAGAACGTCCAGGCAGATGCGCGAGTAGCCGGCAAGCCTGGCTTCGCTCAATATCGCCTCTACGAGCAATCGACCCAGATTTCTCCCACGCGCGGCAGGACGGACATAAACACGCTTCATCTCGCACGTTGATTCATCCACGCAGCGCAACGCCGCGCAGCCAAGAACGGCGCCGCCTTCGCACGCTAAAAGAAGACGGCCTTCCGGGGCGGCGTACTTGCCAGGAAGCCCTGCAAACTCTGTTTCGTAGTCCTGAAAGCCAAGGTTGGCAGTCGGGCTGTTTACATACTCGCGGAAGATAGAGATAACGTCGTCTCGATCAGCCGGGAAAAGCGCTTGTCGAATGATGAACATGAAAAGGAATGTTTAAATGATGCGTGCCATTTGGCGCCGGTGCGGGGCAGTGACCAACTTTGATAGTAACGACAAAGGTGACGCACGTGAAGCGTGATATCTTCTCTCCAGCATTGACGCACATTAAACTTTTTGACTCAATATTGGGGAACAAATCAGGGGTGTAACCATGCAGACATTCACCATACGTGAACTACGTGAACGCTCTGGAGAACTGAGCCGCGAAGCCGAGGAAGGCCGCCTGTCGCTGGTCACCCGACACGGTCAGCCGCTGTTCGTGAGTGTGCCGTTTACCGAAGAACTGCTCCAATCCGGCGTGCATACCGTGCTGGCCGTCAGCTTGTTCAAGGCCGGGGAGATCACCTCTGCCCGCGCCGCCAAGCTTGCCCGGATGAGCCTGGCGCAGTTTTTAGCGCACCTGAGCGACCAGGGTATCCCGGTGGTGGACTACAGCCCAACGGAACTGAAGCAGGAACTCTCCAACTTTGATGCTGCAAAATGATGCGGCCTATCGCTGTATCAGACGCAAGGCCGTTGATCGCACTTATTTTGACAGCAGGCAGAAACGAATAGGTGAAGGAAAAAAATATGGCAATCCCGGATTTTCAAAGTGTAATGCGGCCTGTGCTTTTAGCCGTTGCCAATGGGGAAACGCTATCACTTAGCCGCCTGAGGGAGAAAGTAAGCAGCTTTCTTCAACTGAGCGAAGCTGAACTTCATGAACGACTGCCTTCTGGAAAGCAAACGGTGATCAATAACCGTATCGGTTGGGCGCGCACCTATCTGAATAAAGCAGGCATGCTTCATATTCCATCCCGAGGGATGGTTAAAATTACTGAACGGGGCTTGGAAGCATTACAAACAGGCCCAGAACGTATCACTGTAGCGTGGTTGAAGCGTTATCCTGAATTTGCCAGTTTTCATGCTCCAAAGCCCTCTGAGGGCCGCTCTGGTGCAGAGCCAGAAGAACTGCAAGTAGAGGCCACACCGGATGAGCAGCTGGCTAACGCATATCAGGAATTAATGCAATCGCTTGCTGATGAGTTGCTGATTCAGGTTCGGACTTCCAGCCCCACTTTTTTTGAACAACTGGTAGTCGATCTGATGATCGCCATGGGATATGGCGGATCTCGTAAGGAAGCAGGCAATGCAACTCAGGCGACCAATGATGACGGTATTGACGGAATTATCAAGGAAGACAAGCTCGGACTGGATGTTATTTACCTGCAAGCCAAACGTTGGACTAATACGGTACACCGTCCTGAAATCGACAAATTCATTGGCGCTTTGACACGCCAAAGAGCCCGAAAAGGGGTTTTCATTACTACCTCTGACTTTTCCGCAGGTGCCCGAGAAGCAGCGCTGGGTCTGGATATCAAGGTGGTTTTGATCGATGGTATAGAGC
>JAAZDZ010000337.1 GCA_012512545.1 Alcaligenaceae bacterium
CCCCCGTGTTTTTGAGGGGGACATCAGGCGGGCTGCGGTGGCGTTGTAGCGTGCGTCCAACAGCAATGCCTGGACATGTTCCAGCGGTACGTTACGCAGTTGCGCGACTTCCGCAGAAAATTCCTGAATATCGGTTTCCAACCGGCCATTGGCGGCGACAAACGGGCGGCTGGAGGCTTCGGAACGCCCCGCCTGAATATCGGGAAGAGAAGGCGGTGGGGAGAGATCGGCGCCAGAGCGGGCGGGGCTTTGCGGCGCGGAGGGTGGGGCAGCGTTGTCAGCTTGCAGGCGATGCCCGGCAATGGGCGCGTTGGGTGCGGCGATGGGCTCAACCGCTTGCTGACTTGCGCAGGCTGTTGTCAGCAAAGCAGGAAGGACAGCTTGCAAAATGCGGGAACGTCTGAACATAATCGACCTTTATGGAGACACTATACATTACCAGCCCGACGTGCAGGCAGCACGAAATGGGGAGCTGGCATCCCGAATGCCCGGAACGGGTGGATGTCATCAACGATCAGCTGCTTTCCAGCGGCATCCTGCCTTTTCTTGACGCTACCGATAATCCGCGTCCCGCCACGGAGGCTGAGATTCTACGCGTACATACGCAAGTCCATCTCGATCATCTGAAAAAATTGTCTCCGGCTTCAGGCTATGCGGCTGTTGACGGCGATACTTCCATGAATCCGCATACGCTGGCGGCGGCTTTCCAGGCTGCGGGCGCGGGTATTGCCGCGGTGGACGCCGTCATGGCGGGCAGCGCAGTTTCCGCCTTCTGCAATGTCCGGCCTCCGGGCCATCATGCCGAATCCGGGCGTGCCATGGGCTTCTGCTTCTTCAACAACGTGGCCGTGGCTGCGGCGCATGCACTTGCACACCATGGCTTGTCGCGGGTGGCCATTATCGACTTCGATGTACACCATGGCAATGGTACGGAAGACATCTTCTACGATGAGCCCCGCGTCATGATGTGCAGCTTCTATCAACACCCGTTTTATCCGAACAGCCGGCGCGAAGGGGAGCGCGACCACATGGTGAACGTGCCGGTTGATGCCTACACCACGGGTTTTGATCTGCGCCAGGTGGTCAGCGATATCTGGCTGCCCAGATTGCGGGCGTTCGAGCCCGAGCTGATTCTGGTGTCGGCGGGTTTCGATGCCCATCGCGAAGACGAAATGGGGCAGCTGGGCATGGTGGAATCTGACTACGCCTGGATCACCGATCAACTGGTAATGGTTGCCGAAAGCTGCGCGCAGGGCCGCATTATCAGCATGCTGGAAGGCGGATACAACCTGTCCTCGCTGGGCCGCAGTGCGGTTGCTCATATCAGGTCGCTGTCAAAGTTGTAGAATAACTCTTTTTGCAAGAATACAAGCCAGGTACGAGAGGTCGCTCTTTCAGAGGTGGACGCGGGATCTGTGTGCGAATTATTTATTGCTTAGTGAAATCCTTGGAGGATGCTCGATGAAGGTGTTAGTACCTGTCAAGCGCGTCGTTGACTATAACGTCAAGGTGCGCGTCAAGTCAGACCAAAGTGGCGTGGA
>JAAZDZ010000338.1 GCA_012512545.1 Alcaligenaceae bacterium
AACCAGCACAGTCCGCGGTCGACGACGGACTGAGCAAGCAGGTGGAAATGGCGCTGCAGCCAGCGTTCGCGTTCGGTGGCGGGAGTGTCGGGGAAGGCCAACCTGAGATTCGTGCGGACTATGTGCGCGCGCGAACGCATCAGGCGCGGTGCCAGCCAGCCCAGGGTGCGCGCCCAACGGCGGCGGACAACAAAGCTGCTGCGCCCGAAATAGGAAAATAGCGCCCGCAGCAGGGAAAGCTTTTTTTTATTCATGTGAAGGAGTCTGGCAGCGGAGGGGCGTCAGACGGTATTTTGTAGCGGTTGTAGCTCCACAGATATTGTTCTGGAAACCGTTGAATCAAGGATTCCATGCTGGTGTTGATCAGCTTGGCAAGCGCTTCGGGCTCGGCTGGCAGGGGTTCCGGCAAGCGCAGATAATGCATGCGCCAGCCCTGGCCGCGAGGCAGGCGCTCACCGGCCAGCATGATAACGGCGACACCGGTCTGGCGGGCCAGTTTACCCGCCAAAGTCATGGTAAGCGCCGGGCGCCCGAAAAAAGGCGCCCAGACGCCGTCGCCGCTGCCGGGAACCTGGTCGGGCAGCATGCCAACGGCTTCATCGCGTTTGAGCGCCCGTACGAATTCGCGCACCCCTTGCATAGTGGCCGGCACGGCGCGCAACCCCGGCATGTTGCGGGCGTGTTCCATGGCGGGTTCCAGCGCGGCATAGCGGGGCGGGCGGTACATCACGGTGAGCGGCCCATAGCGCACCAAGTGGCGCGCTGTGATCTCGAAGCAGCCCAGATGAGGGGTGAGATACAGAATGCCGCGCCCTTCGGCCAGAGCTTCTTGAACCACATGTTCTTCATGGCTGGATACGCGTTCCAGACATTGAGCCGTATCCAGCCAGATTTTTGGGGTTTCGAGAATCATCGCTCCGGTTTCAGCAGCGGCCCGCCGTGCGAAGGCTGCATCGGTATAACCCGCTTGGCGCGCATTGCTGCGCAGCCGTTCGCGATAGCGACCGGGAAAAGCGTAAATACAGCGGCCCAGAAAGCGGCCTAAGCCATGAAGCACCGGAAGCGGCAGCTTGGCCAGCACCCGGATCAGCGCCAATACCATGTGTGCGAAACCCTGTTGCGTGTGGGGTGAGTGGTGGAAAAGATCTATTTTCGCTTAAAATGGCGTCTATCGCTGAGTTAACCGACAACTTGCGGAGCGATGGTGCCCAAAACAGGCACAAAACAAACCGCTAAAGCGTCGCGCCCGACAGTACTCTGCCCTGCAGGTCGGAAAGGTGCAACGCAACCGACCAACACACGCCGGTTCATTCCGGCACGTCTTTTCAGGAAGAAGCACTGTGGCAAAAACAAACGATTTTCTCTTCACCTCCGAATCCGTCTCGGAAGGCCATCCCGACAAGGTCGCAGACCAGATCTCCGACGCCATCCTCGACGCCATCTTCACCGAAGACCCCAACGCCCGGGTAGCCGCTGAAACGCTGTGCAATACCGGGCTTGTGGTGCTGGCGGGCGAAATCACCACCACCGCCAATGTGGATTACATCCAGGTCGCCCGCGACACACTCAAGCGCATCGGTTACGACAACAGCGATTTCGGCATCGACTACAAAGGTTGCGCCGTGCTGGTGGCCTACGACAAACAATCGCCCGATATTGCGCGCGGCGTCGATCGCAGCCCTGAAGAACTGCTCAATCAGGGTGCTGGCGACCAGGGCCTGATGTTCGGCTACGCCTGCGACGAAACCCCCGACCTCATGCCCGCGCCCATCTGGTACGCTCACCGCCTGGTGCAGCGCCAGAGCGAACTGCGCAAGGATGGCCGCCTGCCCTGGCTGCGCCCGGACGCCAAATCGCAGGTCACCTTCCGTTATGTGGATGGCCGCCCCGTTGAGGTGGATACCGTTGTGCTGTCCACGCAGCATGCCCCGGACATGTCCCAGGATGACATTCACGAAGCCGTCATCGAAGAAATCATCAAGCCTGTCATTCCTGCAGAACTGCTTACCGCCAAGTCCCGCTTTCTGGTGAACCCCACCGGGGTGTTCATCATCGGCGGCCCGCAGGGCGACTGCGGTCTGACCGGGCGCAAAATCATTGTCGATACCTACGGCGGTGCCTGCTCGCACGGCGGCGGTGCGTTCTCGGGCAAGGATCCTTCCAAGGTGGACCGTTCCGCCGCTTACGCTGCGCGCTATGTGGCCAAGAACGTGGTGGCCGCCGGGCTGGCCCGTCAGTGCCAGGTGCAGTTGAGCTATGCGATTGGCGTGGCCGAGCCCATCAACATCACGGTATATACCGAAGGCACTGGCGTCATCCCTGACGAGCAGATCGCCCGCCTGGTGCGCGAAAACTTCGACCTGCGCCCGCGCGGCATCATCGAAATGCTCGACCTGCTGCGGCCCATTTACGCCAAGACGGCGGCCTACGGCCACTTTGGCCGCGCCGAGCCGGAATTCAGCTGGGAAGCCACCGACAAGGTGCAAGTGCTCAAGCAGGCTGCTTAAATACGTTAAAATGAAAGATTCCCGAGGGGCGCTGCAACGGTGTAATCACCGCTAGGCTCGGGAATCTTCCAACAGTTTCAACGGCGCTCATCCTTACCCGTCACCGGGGAAAGATGAGCCCTACGCATCCTTCTTCGGCACGGGTTTATTGGGGCTACACACCATGAACTCTGTTGCTGACACCACTTTTTCCGATTACAAAATAGCCGATATCGCTCTGGCCGACTGGGGCCGCCGCGAAATCGCCATTGCCGAAACCGAAATGCCCGGCCTCATGGCCACGCGCGAAGAATACGCCGCCAGCCAGCCCCTGAAGGGCGCGCGCATTGCGGGCAGTCTGCACATGACCATACAAACGGCTGTGCTGATTGAAACCCTCAAGGCGTTGGGTGCGGAAGTCCGCTGGGCGTCGTGCAATATCTTTTCCACACAAGACCACGCTGCCGCCGCCATCGCTGCGGGTGGCACGCCTGTGTTCGCCATCAAGGGCGAAACGCTCGAAGACTACTGGCAGTACACCCACGAAATCTTCAACTGGCCCGGCGAGCAGGCCAACATGATTCTCGACGACGGCGGCGATGCCACCGTGCTGCTGCACCTGGGCGCCCGCGCTGAGAAAGACATTTCCGTTCTGAACAACCCCGGCAGCGAAGAAGAACGCGTGCTTTTTGCAGCCATTCGCGCCAAGCTGGCCGAATCGCCTGACTGGTATTCCACCCGTCTGGCGCAGATCCAGGGCGTGACTGAAGAAACCACCACAGGTGTGAACCGCCTGTATCAAATGGCCAAGAAGGGCGAACTTGCCTTCCCTGCCATCAACGTCAACGACTCCGTTACCAAGTCCAAATTCGACAACCTCTACGGCTGCCGCGAATCCCTGGTGGACGGCATCAAGCGCGCCACCGACGTCATGGTGGCGGGCAAGATCGCCGTCGTGGTGGGCTTTGGTGACGTGGGCAAGGGCTGCGCCCAGGCGCTGGCCGCTTTGCGCGCCCAGGTGTGGGTCACCGAAATCGACCCGATCTGCGCCCTGCAGGCATCCATGGAAGGCTACCGCGTGGTCACCATGGAAGAAGCCGCTGATAAAGCCGACATCTTTGTCACCGCTACCGGCAACTACCACGTCATTACACGTGATCACATGGAGCGCATGAAGGATCAGGCCATCGTGTGCAACATCGGCCACTTCGACAACGAAATCGACGTCGCGGGCATTGAAAACCTGCAGTGGGAAGAAATCAAGCCGCAGGTTGATCATGTCATCTTCCCGGATGGCAAGCGCATCATCCTGCTGGCCCAGGGCCGTCTGGTGAACCTGGGCTGCGCAACCGGCCACCCGTCCTTTGTGATGTCGGCCTCCTTCACCAACCAGACCATTGCACAGATTGAGCTGTTCACCCGTGGTGATCACTACAAGAACGGTCAGGTATACGTTTTGCCCAAGCATCTGGACGAAAAGGTGGCGCGCCTGCACCTGAAGAAGCTGGGCGTGAACCTGACGGAACTGCGCCAGGACCAGGCCGATTACATCAACGTGCCGGTTGCAGGCCCATACAAACCCGACCACTACCGCTACTGAGGCTGCCATGGCTTTATTGCTTGTCTGGATACTCAACGCTGTTGCCCTGCTGATCGTCGCGTATCTGTTGCCAGGCATCAGCGTGGCGTCGTTCGGCGCCGCGCTGATTGCCGCGCTGGTGCTGGGGCTGCTGAATACGCTGGTCAAGCCCGTCCTGGTGCTGTTGACCTTGCCGATCACGGTCGTGACGCTGGGCCTGTTCCTGCTGGTGCTCAATGCGCTGGTGTTCTGGTTCGCCGGTTCCATCCTGAAGGGGTTTCAGGTGGCCGGTTTCTGGTGGGCGCTTGCGGGTGCCATCGTCTATAGCCTGATTTCGGGGCTGCTTTCGAGGTTGTTGGTGCAATGAAAGGTGGGAAAACAATCAGTCTGGAGTTTTTTCCTCCGCGTGAAGACGCTGCGCGCGAAAAGCTGGCCCTGGCCGCGCGCGAGCTGGTGGCGCGGCAGCCCGCCTACGTCAGCGTTACCTATGGCGCAGGCGGCTCGACGCGCAGCGGCACTGCCGACGCCGTCGAGCTGATGCAATCGCTGGGTACCGATACCGCGCCTCACCTTTCCTGCATCGGTTCAAGCCGCGCAGAGCTTATGGAGATTCTGGACGGCTATCGCGCCCAGGGCATCCGCCGCATTGTGGCGCTGCGTGGCGACCTGCCTTCGGGCATGGGCCGTCACCCCGGTGAAGTGCATTACGCCGATGAACTTGTCAGCCTGATCCGCGAACACAGTGCTGACTGGTTCCACATCGAAGTCGCTGCTTACCCGGAGGTTCACCCTCAGGCCAGCAGCGCTTCCAAAGATCTTGATCACTTCGTGGGCAAGGTGAAGGCGGGCGCCAATGGGGCGATTACCCAGTATTTCTTCAATGCCGATTCTTATTTCGATTTTGTCGATCGGGTAAGAGCGCGCGGCGTGGATATTCCCATTGTGCCGGGCATCATGCCCATTACCAACTACAAGCAGCTGGCGCGCTTTTCCAAGATGTGCGGGGCGGAAATCCCGCGCTGGCTGGAATGGCGGCTGGTGGATTTCGGTGATGACCGCGCGTCCCTGCGCGCGTTTGGCGCTGATTTCGTTGCGGAGTTATCGCAGCGCCTGCTTGACCAGGGCGCGCCGGGTCTGCATTTCTACACCCTCAACAATGCGGAAGCCACCCTGGCTGTGTGGGACAAGCTGAACGTAGCTTGATGGCAAGGCCGGCGCTCAGGCATCGGGCGGCCCGCCAGCGTTGATGCGCTGGCGGTGTCCGCAGCGACCCGGCCGGGGCACAGGGCCTTAGAGTTCGGGGGCGGGTACGGCCCAGCCTTTGTCTGTCAGAATGCCATCCAGCCTGACATCATGCGGCTGGGGCTGGTGGTCTGTGCCGCTGAGGTCGCCGGTTGCCCAGGCAATGCCGATGGTAACGAAAGAATGCCCGGATTCCTTCAGGGCCGCCAGTGTGCGATCATAATAACCACCGCCGTAACCGACGCGGTCGCCAGCGCGGGTATAGCCCAGAGTGGGCACCAGAATGATGTCGGGCCTGGGCGCCGGGCTGCTTACGGGTTCTTGTATGCCGTAGGCGCCGTCACGCATGGGGGCGTCAGGGTCCCAGGTATGGAATTCCAGAGGGGCGTTGGCGGCCGTTACGACAGGCAGCGATACCTGATAGCCGTCTTCTTCCACCCACTGGCGCAGCAGAGCAAGCAACTGCGGTTCTTCGGGCATGGACCAGAAAGCGGCAATGTTCTTTGGCGCAGGTCTGCCTTCTTCACGCAGGCGGGTGACATTGGTGGCGAGCCAGGTATACAGGCGGCCACGAATCAACAGCCCGCCGCGATTGCTGTCGAGCGGGTTCTGCGCAGCTCGCAGTGTTTTGAGTCGCGTACGCAGTTCGACTGCGTTATTCTCTTTGTTCTCGTTCATGGCGGTGTCTGGTAGGAAGGACGTAAGATGATAGCCAATAGCCCAATGTACCGGCAAACAGCAGCAGCCCGGCAGGGAAACACAATATCACGCAAACTGGGGCTGGCCTTGTCTGCCGGCTTGCTGGCTTTGGCGGGGTGTTCGGGCTCTGGCGCCGAGCCCCAGGCGCAGTTGAGCGAGGCCATTCAGGGAGTGGATCTGCGCCAGACGCTGGTGGCCGATCCGTCGCTGGTGGTGAAAACGGCAACGCCGGAGCCCGCTCCCGAGGCTGTGCGCCTTATTGTGCCGCCAGAGGCCCGCGAAGCGGTCATTCAGGCCCGCGCTGCCATGCAGGCCAAGCAATGGGATCGCCTGCGTTCCTTCATCCCTCAGGCCGATCGCGACCCTGTGCTGGGCTCGTATGTGCGCTATTGGGCGCTCAGCCAGACGCTGCAAACGCCTTCCCTGCCGATTCCCGAAGGCGAAATCCACGAATTTTTCAAACACAATCAGGACGCTTACCTGGCTGACCGCCTGAGAAGAGAATGGCTGATTGCCGCTGGCCGTGCCGGCGATTACCAGCAGGTGCTGGCGCTGGCGCCCGTTGTAGTGGACAACGCCGCCTCGCGTTGCACGGTGCTGATGGCCGAACACATGAGCGGGCGCAAAGTGCGGCCAGGCGATGCCGTTGACGCCTTTGAGCCTAACGCCTCGTGCTGGTCCATGCTCGACCAGTTCTATGAGCGCCGGGTGGTGGGCTGGTCGGATCTGCAAAGCATGTTGCGGGCCTCTCTGGAAACCACCCGCCATGCCAATTCGCGCAGGCTGGCCGCCATTATGTTCGATGGCGCGCAAATGCGCGATTACTCGGCCATTATGGACAACCCGCGCAAATGGCTGCAGAGCAACAGCCAGCCCGCGCGCAGCCCGGCGCGCATGGAACTTACCGCTATCGCTTTATCGCGTCTGGCCTACGGGCAGCAGCGTGTGGAAAACGCGGGCTGGGTCGAAAAAAACTGGCAGGATGCTCTGCCCAAGCCCTATATGGAATGGGTGTGGAGCCAGTTTGGCCTGGTGGCCGCGCTCAATGTCGAACTTGACGCTGCCCGCTGGTATCGCAAGTCGGGCAATTTCAGCATGACCGACTATAACCACGCCTGGCAGGTGCGGGCCGAATTGCGCCAGCCCGCCATCAACTGGGATTACGTCGCTCAGGCTGTGCGGCGCATGTCGGCGCGCCAGGCGGCTGAGCCGGTGTGGGTGTACTGGTATGCGCGGGCGCTGAGCGCCTTGGGCAATGAGCAGGCTGCCGTCGAGCATTATCGCGGCATTGCGCACGACCTCAGCTTCTATGGGCTGCTGGCCAGCGAAGAACTCGGTCAGCATCAGCCCTTGCCGCCCATGCCTGCAGCGGTGACATCGGCAGAACTGACAGCCGCCCGCAACCATGCGGGCCTGCAGCGGGCAGTGGCGCTGTTTGAGCTGGGCTGGCGCCCCGAAGCCGTGCCTGAATGGAACTTCAGCCTGCGCGGCATGGACGACCGGCAACTGCTGGCGGCTTCCGAACTGGCGCGCGAAAAACATATTTACGACCGCGTGGTGAATACATCGTTACGCACCCAAAAGGAAATCGACCTCACTCAGCGTTTCATCGCGCCGTTTTCGGGGCAAGTATCGGAAAAAGCCAACGAGATCAGCCTGGACCCGGCCTGGGTGTACGGCGTGATCCGGCAGGAATCCCGTTTCATCACCGATGCGCGTTCCCGCGTGGGGGCCTCCGGCCTGATGCAGCTTATGCCCGCGACAGCCAAATGGGTGGCGGGCAAGATCGGCATGAAGGATTTCCACCCTTCCAAGGTCAATGAGTTTGAAGTGAACACCATACTGGGCACCAACTATCTGCGCATGGTCCTGAATGACCTGAATGGTTCCGAAGTCCTGGCGACGGCGGGCTACAACGCCGGGCCGAGGCGCCCCGTACAGTGGCGCTCCAAGCTGGCGGCCCCGGTTGAAGGCGCCATCTTTGCCGAAACCATCCCATTTACTGAAACCCGCATCTACGTGAAGAATGTGATGTCCAATGCCATCTATTACGCCACGCTGTTTACCGGACAGTCTCATTCCCTGAAAGAAAGGCTGGGCACGGTGGCGCCCGCCGCAAACCGCAAAGTGGCTTTGCCTTGAGCCGTACCGACCCGGCGATTGAAGGCTTGCAGGCGTATGTGGTGGGCGGCGCGGTGCGCGACGCCCTGCTGCATCAGCCCGCAGGCGACCGCGATTGGGTGGTGGTGGGCGCCACACCCGCCGAAATGGAAGCGCGCGGCTTCATCCCCGTAGGGGGCGACTTTCCCGTGTTTCTGCATCCGCGCAGCAAGGAAGAATTTGCCCTGGCCCGCACCGAAAGAAAATCCGGGCGTGGCTACAAAGGCTTTACCTTCTACACCGGCACCGATGTCACCCTGGAAGATGACTTGCAGCGCCGCGATCTCACCATCAATGCCATTGCCCGGCATGCGGATGGCACGCTGGTCGATCCTTGCGGCGGGCTCGCCGATCTCCAGGCCAGGGTGTTGCGCCATGTTGGGGCGGCGTTTTCCGAAGACCCGGTGCGCCTGTTGCGGCTGGCACGGTTTGCCGCCCGCTACCCTGCTTTTACGGTTGCGCCGGAAACGCTGCAGCAGGCCATTCTGCTGGTGGAGTCGGGCGAAGTGGACGCCCTGGTGCCGGAACGAGTCTGGCAGGAAGTCGCCAAAGGCTTGATGGCTGAGCGCCCGGCCCGCATGTTCGAGGTCTTGGCCGGGAGCGGGGCACTGGCGCGGGTCATGCCTGAACTGGTGTATACCGATGAGATCGGCGTTGAACTTGCCAGGGCGCACAGTAACGGCCTGCCTCTGGCATCGCGGTACGCTATTTTATGCCGCTGCACACCAGAATCCGATGCGCTCAGCCGCCGCGTGCGCGCGCCTTCCGAATGCGCTTCGCATGCGGTGTTGCTGCGTGAAATGCTGGGCGGCCTGGATGCGCAGGATGCTGAATCGGCCCTGAGCTTGATGGAACGTTGCGATGTGCTGCGCAAGCCGCAGCGCTTCAGGGATCTTCTGCTGGCCTGCGCCTGTGTGCGCGAGGTGGATGGCGCCGCCTGGGAGGCCCGTATGCAAGCCATATGCGGCGTGGATGCGGGGGCTATCGCTCAGGCATGCGAAGATCGCAGCCGCATACCCGCAGCGGTGCGCGCCGCGCGGCTGCAGGCCCTGGAAGCGCTTTTCCTTTAAGTTGTATCTACAAAGTATCCCTTTTGTCGCCGCGCAGGAAACCGGTCAAGGGCGGCTCCACGCCACGGCCCACGGCCAGTACCTTGAAGAGTTCTCCCATTTCGGCTTCGGATACCAGTTTTTGCACGGCCGACAAAGTGGCTTGCCTGGCTGTGGAATCAGGGGCGTTCATGTGGTTTTGCAGCACTTCGGGCAGCCCGGCGTTCAGCAGAAAGCGCGCCTGATTGGTATAGCCCAGCACATCCAGCCCGCCTTCAAGCGCGGCGTCGGCCATGGCGGTGAAATCCACGTGCGCGGTGATGTCCTGGATACCTGCCAGCACCAGCGCCTGATCATGGCTGTGGTGGCGGAAGTGGCACATCAGGGTGCCTGTGATGCGCTGTGGGTGGTAGTACTCGCGTTGCGGAAACCCGTAGTCGATCAGCAGGGCGACCCCTGCTTCCAGCCAGCTGCCCAGCTGCCGCATCCAGGCTTCGGCCTGCAGATTGATTTCGGAGCGGTAGCCGGGCAGGGCGGGCATGCGCTGCCCGATGGCGGCGCTCAGTTCAGCTCCCGCCGGGCGTTCGGCCCAGGAAAACGGCGGAGTTTCACCAGGCCGCGCCTGCACCCCGAGCTCCATGAGTTCACCTGTTTCATTCCAGCGGAACAGGGCTGCGGGCATGGCATCCAGCACCTCGTTGGCAATGACGCAGCCTTTGAAAGCGGTCGGCAAGGCATCCAGCCATTGCACTGCACTGGCCCATGGAGCCAGTCGCTGAGCCTGGCGTTCTGCCAGATCGGCGGAGACTTCCAGAATATGGTATTTGACATCGATGCCGAGTTCTTGCAGCGCTGGAATCAGCGATGCCGCCAGGGCGCCGGTGCCCGCGCCGAATTCCAGCACGGCATCCGTGCCTGTCATTTGCAGCACGTGCGCGACCTGCCGGGCCAGCACTTCGCCAAAGACCGGAGTCATTTCGGGGGCGGTGGTGAAGTCGCCTGCCGGCAGACTGGCTCCGAACTTGGTGTTGCCCGCCGCGTAATAACCCAGCCCCGGGGCATAGAGCGCCTGGGCCATCCATTGCTCAAATGGCAGGAACCCGCCGGGCGCCATGGCAATGCGCTGCAGAAGATGTGCTTCCATGTCGCGGCTGTGCGCCGCGCTGTCGGCATCTACCGGCGGCAGGCCAGAAGGCATGGTGTCTGGAGGCAGGGGGAAAGCGGCGGGGCCAGAGCCTGCGGGAGGGTTCATTCGATATCCTCTGGTGACTGATCAGCCCGCTGCCTGCCGGATTTCTTGCGGTTCAGAATGCGCAGGGCGTTATACATCGACAGCAGGAAAGAGATCAGCAAGGCCGCGATAAAGGCCACGATGTAGTTGCCAAGCAGCACCCACAGCGGCAGAGACAGAATCAGGGCAAGAAGGAAGGGGTGGTTCAGGATCTGCTTCATCGACCCGTACTATACCGCGCAATGATCAGGCGGCTGTGGCATCGCTCTGGGGTGGAAGCTTATCTTGCCGTCTGCGGCGCAGTGTCAGGACAGTGGCCTGCCGGGGCACAAGCCCCCCCCCGCCACGCGGGCTGCCTTGCGGCGCCGGCAGGCGGGGGCTGGAACTTATGCTTCAGAAGCGCGCGGTGTTGCGTTGGGGGCGGTCTGCGCGGCGAGGAGCGGCGCTGCGGTCAGCAGAGCGCGTGGTAGGGCGGCCCGGGCGGTGGGCACCTTCGGCGCCGCGCGGCTTGCGGTCATTCGACCACTCGGAGCGGCGCTCGCCCTTCCACTCGGGCTTGCCTTCCCGGGCGCGGCCCGGTTGCCATTCGCTGCGGCCTTCCGGGCGGCGGTCGGCTTTCCATTCGGGGCGGGGGCCTGCCTTCCACTCAGATGGCTGGCGGTCGCTCTTGCGCTCCCCGTTCCATTCGGGCTTGCGGGCGCCTTGCGGGCGGCCATAGCC